>JAQVME010000107.1 GCA_028703745.1 Clostridia bacterium | reverse complement strand
GCAGAGGCTCTGCGCGAAGTATCGGCGGCGAGAAAGGAGGTGCCCGGCAGAAGAGGTTATCCCGGCTACCTATATACAGACCTTGCCACGCTTTATGAAAGAGCCGGCAGAATAAAAGGCAAGGAGGGCAGCATAACGCAGATACCCATCTTGACTATGCCGGAGGATGACAAAACGCATCCCATTCCCGACCTTACGGGATATATCACCGAAGGGCAGCTTATCCTTTCGAGAGAGCTTTACAAAAAAGGCGTAATGCCGCCTATCGACGTTTTGCCCTCGCTTTCGCGCTTGAAGGACAAGGGTATAGGCGCCGGCAAGACCAGAAAGGACCATGCTGATACGATGAACCAGCTGTTTTCGGCGTATGCAAGAGGCAAGGAAGCCAAGGAGCTTTCGGCAATCCTCGGCGAGGCGGCGCTTACGGAAGTGGATTTGAAATTCGCAAAGTTTGCTGAGGAATTTGAGAAGCAATATGTATCTCAGGGCTTCACTACAGACCGCACTATTAATGAGACGCTCGACCTGGGCTGGGATTTGTTGCGAATATTGCCGCGCGCCGAACTCAAGAGAATAAGGCAGTCGTTCCTCGAAGAGTTTTTTGACAAGCAAAACGGCGGCGAGGAATAACCATGGCAAGACTTAACGTTAACCCTACGCGTATGGAACTGCGGCGGCTGAAGAACCGCCTCAAGACCGCCGTCCGCGGGCACAAATTACTCAAAGATAAATCCGATGAGACCATAAGGCAGTTTATGCTCTATATAAAGGAAAATAAGCGGCTTCGTGAGGAGGTGGAGAACGAGATAAGCCTGTCTTTGCGTTGCTTCTTGCTGGCATCGGCTGTCACCTCGTCGCAAGTGATAGAGGAAGCCGTAGCTATGCCCGGCTACAAGGTGGAGCTGGAAACGGATGTAAAGAATGTCATGAGCGTTTCCGTGCCCGTGCTGAGTATCAAAGAAAGCGCGAGGAAGGAGTTATATCCCTATTCTTTCGCCTCGGTGACGTCGGAGCTTGACTCCTCCATTTCCGGACTTTCTGTACTACTGGTGAAGATGCTCAAGCTCGCGGAGGTCGAAAAGACCTGCAATATGCTTGCCGACGAAATCGAAAAGAACAGAAGGCGTGTCAACGCGCTGGAATACGTTATGATACCGCAGCTTCAAGAGACCATAAAATATATAACTATGAAGCTTGACGAAAACGAAAGAGCCAACACCATAAGGCTGATGAAGGTAAAATCCATGATTGAGGCGAGAGGCTGAACCAACGGTTTGACTTGCGCAAATCATTTTCTTCGAGGACATATGATTGAAGTAAAAAACCTGTCAAAAACCTATGACAACAAAGTGCTTGCCGTAGACGACATTTCGTTTTCGGTGGAGGATGGCGAAATTTTTGCCTTTCTAGGCGAGAATGGGGCCGGTAAAAGCACGACCATAAATATTTTGTGTACCATATTAAAAAAAGACAAGGGCGAGGTGAAAATAAACGGCTTCGACCTTGACAAGCAGGATCCCGATATCCGCAAAAGCATAGGCGTGGTTTTTCAAGGCTCATACCTTGATGACAGGTTGACCGTGTACGAGAATCTAGAGGCGAGAGGTATGCTGTACGGTTATTCGGCAAAGGAAATCAAAGAACGCATAAACACTGTAAGCGACAAACTAAATATGTCGTCATACATAAAAAGGCGCTACGGCAAACTTTCAGGCGGACAGAAAAGGCGGGCGGATATCGCTAGAGCTATACTACATACGCCGAAACTGCTGTTTCTTGATGAGCCGACTACGGGACTTGACCCTGCCACACGCAGAACGGTATGGGACACCATAAAAAACATTCAGGCGCAGACAGGTATGACGATTTTCTTTTCCACGCACTATATGGAAGAGACCGAGATAGCCACGAAGGTCGCCATAATAAAGAAAGGCAAAATCGCGGTTATGGATACGCCTTATATGCTCAAACAGAATTACTCCTTTGACACGCTGAATATGTACGCTAAGGATTTGACGGCAATCACCGATTATCTGAAACAGCGCGAATACCAATATATAATAAACAACGACTACGTGACTGTCAGACTCAAGGACAGCCTTCAGGCGTTGCCGATTATAGACGCGCTACGCGGAGGGCTTGACAGCTTTGAGGTGATGAAAGGCAATATGGATACCGTTTTTATTACGGTGACAGGCGACGGGGTGAATAATGAGTAGTTTTTTAGCTTTAACAAGCAGGAATACAAAGGTATTTTTGAGAGACAGAGCGGCGGTCTTTTTCTCATTTATGTCTATTTTAATAGTTTTTGTGCTGAACATTTTATTTATCGGCAACAACATTCAGAACGGTATCGAGTCCAGCTTCACTCAAAACGGGTTTGCCGTCAGCGACAAGCTTATCAAACTGTTCGCAAACGGATGGATGGTGGCCGGAGTCATCGGCATAGGCACTATCACCATCTCGAATGGTTCTATCGGAGTGCTTGTTCATGACAACATGACAAACGCCAAAGTGGACTTTTATGTTACGCCAACGAATAGGGTTCTTATCATTCTCAGCTATTTTGTCAGTACTGTTATGGTGACTTTCATTATGAGCATGGGAATGCTGGCTATAGTTTATGCATACCTGCTTATCAACTGCATGACGGCGCTGGCTTTTGTCGATTTGCTGGCAATAACCGGCATCATTCTGCTCTCGACGCTGTCGTCCACGATGATAATGACCACCGTTGCTCTGTTCATAAAATCCGAGAACGCCTACTCCGTAGTATCCTCCCTTTTAGGTATCATAATTGGCTTTGCGTCGGGCGCGTATATGCCGCTCAATATTTTCCCCAAAGCTGTCGGCAACGTATTCGGCTTTGTGCCTACGACCGGAGCTGTCGTTCTTTTGCGCAAACATTTTATGAAAACTATTATTTCAGATATGAATAATTCTATTCCCGAGACTGTTACAGACGGGCTGGTAAAGGAATTCGGTATGCAGCTCAAGATAGGCGACTGGACGGTTCCCGGCTACGCAATAATACTGTATTTGGCGCTTGCCATGGCGATAGCTTTGATCGTTGCGGCTTTTGCGTTGAGAAGAGCAAAAAACAAATAGAGCTAGTACGCATGCTGTTTCGCTTTACTTTTTTAAGGCGAAATAGTATTATTTTATATAATTAAAACAAAAATTTACAAAGGAGACAAGCATTTTGGCAAGCATAAAAATATCGAGAGAGAGCTGCAAGGGCTGCGGACTTTGTGTTCGGGTCTGCCCGAAAAAGATTTTGCGGCTTTCAAAAGAAAGTAACAACAGCGGCTATTTCGCCGTAGAAATATTTGCGCCGGAGAGCTGTACCGGTTGCGCGTCGTGCGCCGTTATGTGCCCCGATTGCGTCATAGAGGTGGAAAGATGAAGAAGCTTATGAAGGGCAACGAAGCCATAGCGGAGGCCGCCGTAAGAGGTGGCTGCCGCGCGTTTTTCGGATATCCCATAACACCGCAAAACGAGATTCCTGAATATATGAGCTGGAGGCAGTTCGAGGTGGGAGGCGCTTTTGTCCAAGCCGAATCCGAAGTAGCCGCCATAAATATGGTCTACGGCGCAGCCGGCGCCGGCGCCAGAGCCATGACAAGCAGTTCCAGTCCCGGCATTAGCCTCAAGCAGGAGGGCATATCGTACATATGCGGAGCCGAACTGCCTTGTGTTATCGTAAACATGGTTAGATGCGGTCCCGGTTTGGGCGGCATACAGCCGGCGCAAAGCGACTATTTCCAATCGGTGAAGGGAGGCGGACACGGTGACTACCGTATGCTTGTGTACGGACCCGCCAGCGTTCAAGAGGCAGTGGATATTATGTACACGGCATTTGACAAGGCCGACAAATACAGAATGCCCGTTATGATACTCGGAGACGGTATGCTGGGTCAGATTATGGAAGCTGTCGAACTTCCCGAGATGGTTGACGTTGCATCGCTGCCAAAAAAGGAGTGGGCGACAACGGGCGAGGGACACGGCGCGACAAGAAGAATAATAAACTCGCTGTACATTCAGCCGGACGCGCTTGAGGAGGTCAACAACAGACTTTTCTCGCGTTATAAAGAACTAGCCGACAAAGAGGTTATGGTTGAAGAATATATGGTCAGCGACGCCGAAATAATCATAACAGGCTACGGCACCGTCGGCAGAGTCGCAAAGAGCGCCGTAAACCAGCTCAGAGAGAAAGGCATAAAAGCCGGTCTCATAAGACCCGTTACGCTGTTTCCTTTCCCTGCTGCGGCTTATGAAAGAGCGGCATCGCAAGACAATGTTAAGCAGTTCCTTTGCGTGGAGCTTTCTATGGGACAAATGGTCGAGGATGTCAGGCTGAGCGTAAACGGCAAAAAGCCTGTCAAGTTCTTCGGCAGAAGCGGCGGCAACGTTGTCACACCCGACGACATTGTTAGCGTTGTAATGAATGAGGTGAAATAATGGCGACAGTATTCAAAAAAACAGATATGCTAACGGAGGTGCCCTTCCATTATTGCCCCGGCTGTACCCACGGTATAGCTCATAGGCTTGTTGCCGAGGTGCTCGACGAAATGGGCTGCCAAAACAACGTGGTGGGAGTGGCGCCGGTGGGTTGCGCGGTTTTTGCCTACAATTATTTCAACTGTGATATGCAACAGGCGTCACACGGCAGAGCGCCGGCAGTGGCTTCAGCCATAAAGAGAGTAGCGCCCCAAAACATAGTTTTTGCTTATCAGGGCGACGGCGACCTTGCCTCTATCGGCATGGCGGAGATTGTGCATAGCGCATCGCGCGGCGACAATATAACAGTAGTATTCATAAACAACGCCATATACGGCATGACGGGCGGACAGATGGCGCCCACGACGCTTATCGGTCAGACGTCAACGACTTGTCCGGGCGGCAGATGCGCCGCGCAGAACGGCAACCCCATAAGAGTTTGCGAAATGCTCGCAACGCTTGACGGACCGGCGTACATCGAAAGGGTGTCGCTTGCCGACGTACCAAGTATCAGAAAGGCGAAGAAGGCGCTCCAAAAAGCCTTTAATTGCCAGAAAGAGGGCAAGGGCTTCACCTTGATTGAGATGCTTTCCTCGTGTCCGACGAACTGGAAGATGACGCCCGAACAGGCTCTGGATTATACCAAGAACGAAATGCAGCAGATTTTTCCTCTGGGCGTGTTCAAGGAGGTAAAATAACATGGAAGAAAAAATCATCATAGCAGGCTTCGGCGGACAAGGCGTACTCAGCCTCGGACAGTTCATAGCTTATTCTGCCATACATGACAACAAAGAAGTCACGTGGTTGCCGTCGTACGGTCCGGAAATGCGGGGCGGCACGTCGAACTGCAGCGTCGTAGTCAGCGACAAACCCGTAGCCAGCCCTATTATCGCAGCTCCCGATTGTTTGATTGCCATGAACAAGCCCTCACTGAACAAGTTCGAGGGCAAGGTGCGAAAGGGCGGCATCATAATAGTCCAAAACCGTCTTATTGACACAAAGGTAGAACGGGACGATGTCAAGGCGTATTATATCG
>JAQVME010000106.1 GCA_028703745.1 Clostridia bacterium | reverse complement strand
TTCGTAAGCGGTATAGCAAAGGCTGTTGCCTTCTATTGTGACGTGTGAAAATACGGCTTTCGGTCTGCGCACGGCATCGCCTTTTTCGATGAGGTTGTCGTTGAGGTCGTTCGATTTGCCATAAAACTTTGTGCCGATACAGCGGTTGATGACATAAAAGACGCCTCGAGGATTGGTGTAATAATATTTTGTAGCGCCGTTGACGCTTTGTGCGAAATCGCTTTGGGAAGCAATCAGTCCAAGTCCGTTTAGGGGATATGTCCGACTGTATACGTGGTCGTGACCGCTGAGCACAATATCGACTCCGCAGCTTGCCATTAGCGGCGTAAGGTTTTCTCGGAGATTGGTTACGTCCATATCGTCGGCGTGGGTGCCGGACGAGTAGGGCGCTTTATGTAAGGCGACTATTTTCCACTTTTTTGTACTGTTGGTTAAGACCGCTTCAGCCCATTCCAATTGAGATATCATATAAAGGTCGTTACTGTCGAGTATTACGAAAAGCGCGTCGCCGTATTCGAAGGAATAATTAACCAATGTAGATTGGTTGTTCAAAAAGAAATGGTTGAGCACTGCCTGCGGCACTAACTCGTGGTTGCCGCTGACGGGCGCAGTTGTGGTTTGCATTAAGAAATCGTGCGCGCTTTCAAAAAAGTCGTCCCATAGCCCCGACGATAAGCCCAATTCGACTTGGTCGCCTGTTGAAACGATAAATTCCGGTACGCCGACGGTTGAATACGCCTTTTGCATGGATTTTCGGAAGGCGGCAAAGTCTTCGGCGGTTTTTGCTTGCGAATCGGTGATATGCATAAATGATATACTGCCGTCACCGTCGTCGGTGATAAAATAGCCCCAGCGGCTCCATTTGTTTTTTTGTTTTGAGCCGGCGCGGTAAAAATATTTTGTCGCAGGTTCTAGGTCGTTTGCCAGAGCCATGTGCCGCAACTGGGTCGGGAACACCATCTGCGTGTATTCTGAAAAGGCGTTTATAACTACATTGTCATTGTCTCCGAAAGAGGGTGAGTCTTCGTTCTCGTCAGCCGGATCGAGTTGTACGTTGCACAAACCGGCATAAGAGACGTCTTCGGTATAAAAACTGAAGGCGCGGCAATCCGATGCATCGCCATAAAAGCTTACGGCTATCTTTGTGAAATCTCCGCTTGCGCCCTCGTTGCCCAATCCTATGAATGCGGCAAGCAGCATGACACTGCACAGCACGGCGGTTATGGTTATATATATGGCGGCATGTTTTCGCATCAAAGACCTCGAAGTTTTTTTTATTATTGTACTACAAAAAATCCATTCTTTCGCCAATTATTTCGATGATGGCAGTAATAAAATATATAAATAACTTTTTTGACAAAAACGAACGTTGAAAACCGAAATGGCGTTGAAAAGTCTTTGGTAATATGTTACAATGATTAAAAATATTGTATTGTGAGAGTTTTTTATTATGACAAAAAAGAAAATCCTAATAATCGTTTTGATTTGCACAATCGTGCCGGTACTGGCTTTTATGTCGCTTTCGGTGACCACCTACGCTTTATATAAGGCCGAAAAGAAAACCGTAATCATTTTGCCGGGGCTTTTTGCCAGCGGCTTGTATGATTCCGCCACGGGCGAAGGGGTATGGGATCCGTTCGAGGGTTTGGATATATCTTTTTCCGAAATCACAGGCGATGCCGGACTCAACATGGGTAAGCTGATTACTTTGCTTATGGAGGATTCGGTACAAGAACAGCTCGATAAATTGCTGGCTAACGACGCTATGGGAGCCTCCGACAGTTTGTTCAATATGATGGCAATGAACGAGGACGGCACTGCCGCCGTCGAGACCATCGTGCGTGTGCCGTGGGAAAAGGACACCCGTTTGAAATATGGCGTGGTCAACGCGCAGAAAGATATGTACGACTCGCTGAACGCGCAGTTCGGCGCAGAATACGAGGTGCAGGTTTTTAACTACGATTTCCGTATGGACAACAGACAGAATGCCGTACTCCTCGAAAACTACATAAACGAGAACGATTATGACGACGTCATACTCGTATCCCACAGCAACGGCGGGCAGGTGGCGGGCGTGTATCTTGCAAGAAGCGCGGAGAACAGAGCCAGAGTATCAAAATATATCAGCTACAACTCCCCGTATTACGGTTCCTTCAGCGCCATAACCATTCTTGAGAACACTACCGATATGATATCCGGACTCGTCGAAAAACTCATTGCCAACTCTCTTATAGGGCTTGCCAATAACGTGGAGACGGTTTTTACAAATCAATTTATGAAGCTTTTGAATATTTGGACGGCGTATCAACTGTTGCCGTCTTATGAGCTGTTTGCCTCCGAATACCACGGCGAACAGGCGGCAATATGTATTGACGGAGAGCCCGTAAGCTTTCTGAACCAAGAGGAATTATGGGATTTTTATTGCTCGCGCCCGTGGGCAAAGGACTCTCAGGGCAACTTGCGACCGGTCATGCAGCAATGGCTTGCTTATAAAGACTCGCTTACGGTGACTCTTGATAGCGGCGAAAAGGTGCTTTCGACGACTCTTGTCGATACGACTTATTTTGCGGGCACGGAGGTGCTTACCGTCAACAAAGCTTATTATGTGACAGAAGGCGACGGCATAGCTTTTGAATCCTCCGGAACGACTCTTGACGGCGACGGCACGGTGCTTTTGTCCTCGGCGGTAGGTATGCTTGAGGACGAGTCTAAGATATGCTATGTGCCGGGCGTAGACCATTACGGCGTAAATATTAAATATTATCAAGCGGCGGCAGAGGCAACCAACGACTTTGTTTCTAAGAGTATAGAAAACAAAAGCGTCTGGTATAAAAAGATTTGGAGAAAAATCTTATATTAAACTTAATTATACTTTTATCCTTCGATAAAAACATGCTTTAATTATTAAAAGCAAGATTTTTTCGTATAATTAATAATAAAAGTAAGAATACTCAAGTAGGCGAAATACATCAGACTTTTGAATAATTCAAGGATTATAATTTTCGCCTTAAAGGACAATAAAAAAACCAACGCAAAAACCATAACCGTGGAGGAAAATTGCAAAAAGTTTTGAATTTCCGTGATCTTGGAGGCATTCCCACAGGGGACGGCAGAAAGGTCAAGAACTGTCTTTTTTACAGAAGCGCCATGCTAAATGATGCCACAAAAGAGGATATTGAATATCTGAGGAACCTGAATCTGAGGGTGATTTTCGATTACCGCGACGAGGACGAAACCGTCATGGTAAAGAAAAATCCTTACGGAGAAATCGGAGCAAAGTATATCAATCTGCCGGCGGCCATGAACAACGACAAGCTTTTCAAGCTCAAAAAAAGCTCTTTTTTATCCCGCGTATTTCTAAAATTCTCTCTGGACGACATAAAAGTATCTTACCGCAATCTTCCCTTCGACAACGAAAGCTACAGAGCCATGGTCAAGGCAATGCAGCAGGGTGAGGTGCCTTTTTTGCAACATTGCACGGCGGGTAAGGACAGGGCGGGAATGGGGAGCGTAATACTTCTCCTAATACTCGGTGCCAAATATGAGGACATACTTGCCGACTATATGAAGAGCCTCGAAATAAAAGAACACATAGAAAAGCAGGCCGCGCGTTTTGTGCCAAAGGCGTTGCGAAGGGTTATTATGAAACGGTTCGAGCCGCTCTTTGTCGTCGATAAGGCGTTGCTCGACGCGGCTTTTGAGGCTATCATCGGAAAATACGGCAGCGTGGAAAACTATCTGAAATGCGAATTTTCGCTTGAACAAAGTGATATAACAAAACTTCGCGATAGGTATACAGAATAGACATTTGGGTTACCCAAATACCGGTTTTTATACCTGAACATAATTCAAAGCAAAATACTCTATTATAGATTTTTTTGCAAATGCGCCATAGCACAACCGCTAAATGCGCATTTTTTTTGGTTCAAAATACCCATTATGAAAGCCGTTGTTTTGATCTCGGCGGGATAATCCCCTGACGACGATTTATTTACTAATGTTTGAGAGATAAGGACTATTGACAACAATAATAAAATAAATTATTATTAAGCTATAACCATACAAGCACTGAATAACTATAAGCTATTAAATAAAAGTAGGGTTAGCGCAAAAGAAGATGGAAACCGCAAGAAATCAATTTAGTTTCAAAAGAATAGTCGCAAAAGCCGTTGTGTTACTGCTTCTTTTTTGCTTGCGGTCTTGATTCCTGTTTTTGCCTCTCCCGAAGGCGCAGCTCTTGCCTACGGTGTGTCAAGCGGCACGGTTTATCAACAAAGTGATTATAGCGTATCAAGCTATTTTGAAGCCGCTGACGCTATCAATACCGGCATAAACGCCTACCAAATTCCCATAACAAATTCTTCACTCGAAAGCTATATAGGTTCATATTGGGTTATTGACAACTCAGGCTACAGCGCTTCTCTTACCACGGTAAACAGCACAACTTACAGGATATATGACAGCGATAACATTTTTTCCGGTCAAGACGAAGTCTACACCTGCGTTAATATTCCTGTTCCCGACAATCTCAAATATTTGTTTCAGCTGGGACTGGTATCCAGAGTAAGCTTTGCCGCAAAAGCAGATTCAAATTCAAACGATATTTCCTTCGCCGTAGGCGTCTCAGTTCAATCCACCCGCCACACGCCCACCGCCAATAAAGCGCTGACGGGCGAAACCTCCGTAGGCGGTGGCGAAATATCAAAATCCCAATATACGGAATCCTTTGGCACGGCGAATTATATCGTCGGACATATGTACACTTTTATTGACGGCTCTTTTTGGGGCAACCCCGCCGATTTGAACGTATATGGCATGACGATGACGATTTCGGTAAGCGATAAACCCACCTTTAGAGTCGGTCTGTCGACCCCAAACACTCCGGGCGCTTCGGGCAACAGAGCAAATTTGTATTCCAGCGTGCGTTACAATAATACCGTTATCAGCCAGAACGACTGGACGGTATGTACCTACAATACTTTCGGCGACAGCTATACGCTTACCTGCGCCGATGTAAACAGATATCCCGGCGCCGTATGGAGATACGGCAAGACCGGTCCCTCTTTGACCTCGGCGTTCGGCACGGCTTATACGTCCTCGCAAACGATAACGATGAATCTGTCCACCTTCTCTTCTCAAAGCTATGGCGGACAGGGCACATACTACGGAGCGTATTACGGTACGCCCTCGAGCTATACTTTGACGCTTGTTCCGCCCTCGGGGTATACTTGGAGGAGCGGGCTAGGGACTTCCGGCTGGACCTACAATGGCAGTAATCTGTCGAGAACAGTTTATTACGACAACAATTATACCATACCGCTGGCGAACAGCCTTTTCAACGAGACGGGTAGCTTCGCAGGCTGGTATATCGGATCTGTGTTGTCTTACGGCAACGGCGGTGTCATTCAAGGCTTGAATATCACGGCAAATATCACTTTGACGGGACTCTCGGAGGAAATGCAGGCCAGCATGCGCCGCGCGCAATTCGACAGCGCCCTGGTCTGCGCATTGTTCCAGCGGGGCTGGCGGCTGTGAAGAACATCGACTTCGCGGCCAAGTTTCGCTTCCAAGGTCAA
>JAQVME010000105.1 GCA_028703745.1 Clostridia bacterium | reverse complement strand
TTATGCATTCAAAGGATTTGGCAAGCCAACCGCTTGCCGGGCGGGTTTTCTATTTACAGGGCGAGGATTTTTATTGGCTCGACAACGCCAACAGATTTTTTGTTGAAAAGATTGACGGGGATATGCGTGACGTCAGCATAAAGATACTGTCAAAACTCGATTCGCTCGACGATGTTATTTATCCGCTTACAAGCTTTGGATTTGGCGACGGCGATCAGCTGGTTATCGTCAAAGACGGCGCATACGAGGCAAGCAAGCACGAGTTACAACTGTTGCGGGATACAATCAGAGAGGATATTGCTCCCTATTATCTCATTTTTGATAATGTCAAGTTCCTCACGGCGGCAGAGAAGAAGCTTATGACGGAAATCAAGTGTTCGAGGCTGGAAAAGAGCGAACTTATTCCCATAATCGAAGGCATATTCAGGCCATTTGGCGGCATAGATATAAGAGCGGCCGGACTTATGGCTGATTACACGCAGAACGAAATGTCAAAGATATACCTTGAATGCCAAAAGCTTATCAGCTACGCAGACGGCAAGAGGGTGACTTCAGATATGGTGGAGGAGCTTGTCACGGAGGATTCCGAGCTGCAGATTTACCATTTCATAAACAGCGTCACAGGCGGCATGGCGGATAATGCGCTTCGCCTGCTTGACAGGTTGCTGAACAGAGGCGAGGCAAGAACCTTTATTCTTGCCGCCTTAATAAAGCAATACCGCAGGATACTCCACTGCTCGCTTTCACCCAAGACCGACGGCGAGCTTGCGCAGCTCTTCGGAGTAAAGGAATACGCCATAAAAAAAGCCAGGGAAATAAAAAACATCGGCAAGGTAAAAATGAAAGGCGTACTCGATATGCTTGTTGACTACGAGTACAGGTTTAAGAGCGGGCAGATGAGCGAGACCGTGGCGTTTGACGCGGCGATAGCCAGGTTGCTTGCCGTATAAGGAGAATTATGTTTGCAAAGTTGTATTCCGAAACCACCATAACAAAGCTAAAAAAAATACCTCTGATATTCTGGTATCTATTTTATGGAATTGCTGTAATGTTCGCTTCGGTATATACGCTGAAAGAAATCGGACAGGATTATATTGCGCTGCTTAACGAATTCATCACCGGATTCAATACGGGACGGTTGCTAATACTTTTTTATCCAACGCTTTTTGTCACGGAAATAATCGTTTTTGAAATTATCGCCTATTTCGCAAATACTCTTCTGGTGAGACGGTTCCCCGAAGTGGCGCATTCGGACTTTGTGTTCAAACTGCGTTTGACGGAAATAATCGTCTTTTTTGCAGTAGGCGCGCTTTCGCTGCTTTTCTTTGCCTTTCCCGTCATATCAAGCACCGGCTCCGTCGTACTCAATTCGCTTTTTCAAGCGTTTTTTCTGGGAATATTTCTTTATGAATTGACTAAGAACTATGCCCGTACGCCGCACGCGGCGTACAAGTATATAGCTTCTTTATATGTCGGCATAAACCTTGTGCTGAACGTGTTGATGCTGACTATGCTTTTCACCTATCAGGATACTACAGTAATGGAATATGTTGACGCCGGTATCAAGGTCGGGTTATATTTATTCATCGCATTTATGGCATATTTGCAGTACGGAAAACTAAAAAAACTTCCGCCAAAAGACGGCGGAACAATGGTATTGAAAGACGAAACCGTCTTTAAGGACTTCGGGTTCTGATTACACAGGAGACAACGAAAATGAATTACTTCGGAATAAATTGCCTATTTGATTTCATCGCGCTTGTCGCGGTATTGCTGTTGCTGTTTATATTTTTCCACAAGAAAAAAAGCTATAAACTCATGTCGGTATACACGGTATTGCTTCTAATATATACCGGCGTATTCATACTTAACCAATTCTACGATTTAGGATTGGCAATGCTGCTATCAAACCTTATGATGATATTCGCCATTGTGGCGCTGGTGGTGGTCTACCAATCGGATTTCAAGACACTATTCTTCAACCTATCCAAAAAACAAAAATCCCACGAAATAAACGTCAGCGACGAGGAACTGCGCACAGCGGTTGATGAGCTAGTAAAGGCTTGCCAGACGATGTCAAAGTCCAGAGTAGGCGCGCTGGTAGTTATTGCGCCGACGAAGATATCGTCACACATACTCGAGACAGGCACCGAACTCGGCGCGCTTGTCACTGCGCCTCTGCTTGAAAGCATCTTCAACACTAAAGCGCCGATACACGACGGCGCCGTCATCATAAAGAGTAACCGTATACTTGCCGCAGGGTGCTTCTTGCCGTTATCGCAGTCACAAACCCTTTCAAAAGATTTGGGCACGCGGCATAGAGCCGCTATCGGCATTACCGAAGAAAGCGATATGCTTTCTATCGTCGTCAGCGAGGAGAACGGCATAATCTCCGTGGCGCAGAAGGGAATTTTGCGAAGGTATATAACGCCCGAGAGACTTACCGATATTCTGAACGAGGTATACGGTATAGTCAGAACCACGAAGAAAAGATACAATGCAATAAATTAATAACTCATAAAATATACAGCGAGGATACAATGGACATTTTCGGAAAACAGAAGATACTTATACCACAGAATGTAGATATGCAAAAATGGGCGGTTGTCGCTTGCGATCAGTTTACGTCCGAGCCGAAATACTGGCAGCAACTCGAAAAATTTATCGGAGACAGCCCCAGCGCGCTGAAATTGGTACTTCCCGAAATCTATCTTTCAGACACAGAAAACAAAACTCCCGCCATAAATAAGAATATGACGGACTATCTCAACAACGGCATACTAAAAGAGACAGACGGCTTTGTGCTGGTCGAAAGAGAAGTGGAACTTGGCAAAAACAGAATAGGACTGGTACTCAGCGTAGACCTCGAAAGCTACGACTGGCGAAGGATAAGGTGCCCTATACGCGCGACGGAGGACACTATTGTCGAAAGGCTGCCTGCGAGAGTCAGCATAAGAAAGGGCGCGGCAATAGAATTGCCGCATATCCTGCTACTTATTGATGACAAGGACAGAACGGTTCTTGAGCCGCTGTATGCCAATAAAGACAAGCTCGAGAAGCTCTATGATTTCGAGCTAAACATGGGTGGCGGACACATCGCAGGCTATCAGGTGGCGGATACAGCGGAAGTAGTCAAAAAGCTGAATGCGCTTGCTTCGTCCTATACGCAGACGTCAAAATACGGCTGGGATGCCGGACTGCTTTTCGCCGTGGGCGACGGCAACCATTCTCTGGCGGCGGCGAAGTCGTGGTGGGAACAGCTCAAACCCTCTTTGACGGAGGAGCAACAGCTCAGCCATCCCGCGAGGTTTGCTCTGTGCGAAGTGGTGAATATCTATGACGAAGCCATGCTTTTTGAGCCAATTCATAGGGTTCTGCTAGGTACCGGCGACGCATTCATAGACGCCCTAAGAAAGAGGTTGAGCGGCAATGGCAAATTAAAAATGTTTACCAAAGACAAGGAATATATTCTCGACGCCCCGGAGAAATCCAGCGAAATGATAAAAGCCGTTCAGACTTTTATTGAGGAATACATAAAAAACGTCGGCGGAGAAGTCGATTATGTGCACGGCGAAGACCACCTCGAGGAGGTTGTGGAGGACAACGCCGGCGCTATCGGTATACTTATGCCGTATTTTGCAAAGGAAGAACTGTTCGATTACGTCCTGAACGTCGGCAATCTGCCTAAGAAGGCTTTTTCTATAGGCGGACCGGAATTCAAAAAGTATTATCTGGAAGCAAAGGTTATTAAATAGAGGTGAAAATGATAAAGGTATGTAAATTCGGCGGGACCTCGATGGCAGACAAGAAGTCCATTGAACAGGTAGTCAAGGTAATAAGAAGCGACGAGGACAGAAGGTTCGTCGTCGTCAGCGCCCCGGGAAAGCGATTTTCTGGCGACGACAAAATAACTGACTTGCTGTATCAGTCGTTCAACGAGAGATTTGACGACAGACAGCCCTCTTTTGACAAAATAAAAGAACGCTACATTAGCATTGTAAAAGAACTTGCGCTGGATATAGACATAGAGAAATATCTGTACGAGGCAGAACAAGGTATCGAAAGCAGCCGCACCAGTGATTATGCGGCGTCGAGAGGCGAATACCTCTGCGCGCTGATTTTTGCAAATATACTCGGATGGCAATTCATCGATGCGGCGGACATCATAAAATTCAATTCAAAGGGACAATTTGACAGCGAAACCACCAACGACCTTGTATCGGCAAGGCTCAAGGACGCCAATAACGCCGTAATAGGCGGTTTTTACGGCAGTATGCCCGACGGAGCCATAAAGACCTTTTCGAGGGGCGGCTCGGATATTACCGGCTCAATTATTGCGCGCGGCGCCAAGGCCGACATATACGAGAATTGGACTGACGTCAACGGGTTTATGACGGCGGACCCCAGAATAATAAAAAACCCCATACCCATAGACGTACTGTCATACGACGAGCTTCGGGAGTTGTCGTACATGGGCGCAAGCGTGCTTCATCCGGATTCGATTTTTCCGTTGCGCTACAGCAATATCCCCATAAACGTCAGGAACACCTTTGAGCCGGAGAACAAGGGTACGACGATAGTAAACGATGTCGGCGCAATGGGCGCCCGACTAGTGACGGGCATCGCCGGCAAGGCAGGCTACGTCAGCATTTTTATTAAGAAATCAATGATGAACAACGAGCTAGGTTTTGCCAGAAAGGTGCTTTCTGTGCTTGAGAACAACGGCGTATCGCTCGAACATGTACCCACCGGAATAGATACTATGAGTGTCATTATCGACGGCAACGAGCTGAAGGGAGACAAGGAGCACAAGCTTGTCGAAGAGATTATGGCATCTACCGGACCGGACAGAGTTGAGGTGTCAAAGAACCTTGCGCTTATCGCCATTGTCGGGCAAGGTATGGCAGAAAAGATTGGCACCGCGGCAAAGGTCTTTAACGCGCTTTGCAAGCACGAGGTAAATATACGCATGATAGACCAGGGCTCAAGCGAAATGAATATCATAATCGGCGTGGCGGAAAGCGATTTGAAGAAATCCATTGTTGCGCTTTATGAGGAGTTCTTTAATTAAGGTCTATTGAATAAAAAACAGCCAATGAGTCAAAAATCCTTCCTAACGACAGCGAAGGATTTTTTTTATGCGTAAATTTCTGATTTTTCTCTTTTTGCTAATAATAGTCGTCGCTTACCGAGTAAACGGCTTTGCTTTGGCAACATATGTCGAGGACGGAGAGTATTCGTTGTATTATGAAGACGGCGGCATGAGCAAGGAATACAGCCTAACCGCCTTTCAAACTATTTTTGCGCGGCTGGGCAAGGGCGGCGTCAGCGGCGAAAGTGTCAGATTCAGCGGCGACGACGAGGATATAGACAGGATTATAAAAAAGCTGAACATAGAAATAAAAGATAGTCAGCGGCTGGCGAACCTCACCACTCTTTATGGTTATTCCGCAAGGTTGGGCGGCGGTGTTATGCTCGACGGACAGAAAATAAATATCCAAAGAGTAAGGAAAGGCAACACTGTAATAATCGGAACGCCGCTCATTATGGGAAGTTATTAAAAAATATTTTGCCGCA
>JAQVME010000104.1 GCA_028703745.1 Clostridia bacterium | reverse complement strand
GCAGAGGACGATAATAAACAATTTCATGGAGAGGGCCAGCCTTGCGGTATTGAAGGATATGGCGTTTTCGGAGAATGCCGCCTACAGGCAAAAAGCCGTGACCGACATACTTGCCGCCCGAAAACTTATAGAGGTCGAAGCGGTGCGGTTGGCGGCCGGCAGACGAGCGCCGACAAAGGCGCTGGAAGACATAATAGCGCAGGAACTTCTGCTCATACAAAAAGGAGACATCGACTATAAAATCATTGCGCAAAAGGACTTTGAATTCCATTTCGGTTTGATTGAGTTGTCGTCGAACGCAGTATATTATTCGGTAATGAGCGTTTTTAGCGCGCTGGCGCAGGATATGACGCAGAATTTTTATAGAGGCAGGGCTGATTTGTTCACTACATACGTAGACAAGCACGGGCAGATAGCCGCCGCCATAAAGAAAGGCGATGCGCCGCTAGCCGTAGCGCTACTTGAAGAAATACTACAGCACGGAGAACGGGCATACAAAAACCTGAATTCATAAGGAGGCTTTTATGGGAAAAGTCAAACAGCCGAAGAACCTTACGCCAAGGATAGAATGGCTGAGGAACTACTTTTTTGAGGGGGTTAGCAGACCGTGGAACAATGAGTACAAGGTCTTTACCACGGGGGAAGAGCATGACGAAATGTATAACGAACTCACGTATTACATCGTGCCGGAGACCTATACTTTCTTTGGTACCTTCCAGAACGGTTTGCCGCAAATCGCGCGGAGAATTGAAATCCCCGATTGCTTTTACGGCTGGAGTATAGCCGAAAGGAGAGCGTGGTTCGTAAAAGAAGCCATGACCAAGCACGTGCCGTTGGACATTCTGCCGGGGGATTTGCTTTGCGGAGCCAATTTCAATATTTTCACCAGCCAATGTCTGACAAAGAAAGAAAAGAAGCGGCGCGACAAAGCGCTATACGGCAAGGACGGACTGCGCGCAGAAACCATAGAATTCCACGACAGGGGCTTCGGCAATTGCGGCGCAACCAGCGGGCATTTGATACCCGACTACGCCACAATACTGAGCAAGGGCTTCAAATACGTCATCGAACAGCTTGACACGTCTTATGAGAGTCTCAGCGAAAAACAAAGAAAGGGCGCCGCAGGAGCGCAGCTTCGCGCTATGAAAACGGCGGCAGAAATGCCGTGCGAGCTAGCAAAGAGGTATGCGGCGCGGCTCAAAATCCTTGCCGCCAACGAAAAGGACCGCGTTCGGAAGGCAGAACTAATACAAATGAGCTTGAACCTCGAGGTTGTGCCCTTCAACCCTGCAAGAGATTTATGGCAAGCCGTGCAATCGCTGTGGCTGACGCATATGCTGGTTATGTCCGACGAGAACTATCCCGGTCCCGGTGTATCCTTCGGCAGACTGGATCAGTATCTTTATCCCTATTATTTGAAATCCGTCGATCAAGGTATGACCGAGGAATTTATGAAAGAAATCCTCGAATGTATGTGGGTGCACTGCAACACTGTATACGACGCGCAAATAAAAGTCGGCGCCAACCAGGGCATAACCGCGGGCTTTGGACAGCTTTTTATGATAAGCGGAATAGGCGACAAGGGGCAGGATATGACCAACGAGCTGTCGTATATGTTGCTTGACGTAATAGACGATATGAGCCCCATTCTGGAGCCCAAGCCGAATGTACGGCTACACAAGAATTCTCCGGACAAACTTCTGAAAAGAATAGTAGAAATGATAGCCGAAAGTCAAGGCGCGCCCTTCCTTCTGAATTTCGATGAACGGTCTATGGCAGGACTTCTTCGCGAGGCGAAAAAAAGCGGATGCGAGGACAAAATCAACGCCTCAAACGTATGGAATTACGCTTCGGTAGGGTGCATGGAGAATTCCATGGTCGGTAACGACCGTTCAAGCACCGTCGACATAAACCTCAACCTTCTGAAAGCCGTCGAACTTACGCTAGTTAGGGGAGGCGAGCTCCGCGAATACAAAGATATGCTGTGGAACAAGCCCTATCCGCCGAAAAAGCACAGCGAGGACACGGGCGACCCGACGAAGTTCGCCACTTTCGAAGAGTTTTATGCCGCGTTTGAGAAGCATATAAGATATATCGTAAGAAAAATCGCCGAGCTTTATGACAAGAGCGATTGCGTAAGAGCTGACTTTCAGCCCACGCCTTATCTTTCATTGCTTATCAAGGGTTGTATCGAGAAGGCTTTGGACGTTACGCAGGGCGGCGCGGAACTGCGGTTTATCACCGTTGAGGGCGTAACCTTTGCTTCGACGGTCGACAGCTTGCTTGCCGTAAAATACCTTGTCTACGACAAGAAGGTTTGCACAATGGCAGAGCTTATTGAAGCCTTAAAAAACAACTGGGAGGGCAACGAAAAGCTGCAGGCAATAGCCAAAAACAAGGCGCCGAAATACGGCAGAGACGACGACGATGCCGACGAAATGGCGCGAAAGGTTATGGAGCTTTGGGCGGAGGAGACGTGGAAATACAAAACCGCGGCGACAGACGCTCAGCTTCGTCCGGGTATGTTGAGTTGGAATTATTGGGTGGGCGACGGCTATGTATTGCCCGCAAGCCCCGACGGCAGAAAAAATGGACAGTTTCTTTCAAACGCGGTGTGTCCGTGCAACGGCGCCGACACAAAAGGTCCCACCTCGAACATCAATTCTGTGGGCAAGGCGCTTGGCGGCAGAACCGAGAACGGCGACTATATGGATTACATAAATTATTTGCCCAACGGCGCCAGTCACACCATAACGCTTTCTCCGTCGCTGGTACGCGACGACGCCCACAAAGACAAGCTTGCAGCTTTTCTTAAAGCATACACCGAGAACGGCGGCACTGCCCTGCAAATAAATATCCTTGACGTCGACACTCTGATTGACGCGCAAAAACATCCGGCCGAGTACAGACATCTTCTCGTCAGAGTAACGGGCTACAACGCATATTTCACGTCCATAGGCAGAGAGCTGCAGAACGAGATCATCGCCCGCGAAATACACAACAAATTTTAGGTAGATTATGCGTACATATATTCTCGACTTACAAAAAATGTCTACGGAGGACGGACCGGGCATAAGAACCACGGTGTTTTTCAAGGGTTGCAACCTGAAATGCGCGTGGTGTCACAACCCCGAGTCCATAGCCTTTTATCGGCATATATATTGGCTCGAAGAGCGGTGTATGGGTTGCCAAAGCTGCGTTTCTATATGCCCAAAGAAAGCAATAACCTCCGAAAACGGCATCATCAGCATTGATGCAAGACTATGCGATTTCTGTATGAAATGCGTAGAGGAATGTCCTATGAACGCCATAGAGGTCAAGGGCATGGAGACGAGCGTTGAAGAGCTGGTCAAAGAGCTTATGAAGGACAAGGCATTCTACGATGCGAGCGGCGGCGGAGTTACACTATCGGGTGGCGAGGCCGTGCTGAATTGGGAATATCTACTGCCACTCCTTCAGCAGCTGAAACAGAGAGGAGTTCATACTGCCGTGGATACGGCGGGATGCTATCCATTTCCGATATTGCAAAAGCTGCTGCCGTATACAGACTTAATCTTGTACGACTTGAAACATATCGATAACGTCCTTCATAACGAGTTTACGGGAGTAGAAAATACGCTTATTTTCCAGAACGCCGCGCGGCTGGGCAAGCTGAAGTCGCCCAAGGTATGGATAAGAACGCCGATAATTCCCGGCGCTACGGATACGAAAGAAAACATAATCGGCATAGCAAAGTTCATCAAAGAGAATATGCCCGACATCGAAAGGTGGGAACTAATCAGTTTCAACAACCTGGCCGGACAGAAGTACAAGCTACTAGGCAAAGAATGGCAGTATAAGGATGTCGAACTGCTTACAAGAACGAAAATGGAGAGCCTTTGCGCTCTGGCAAAGAAGCAAGTAAAGAAAGCAATGTGGTCGGGAGCGACTAAATCGGAGGTAACGTTATGACAGGTTTCATCAATAACGAGGACAAACAAAAATTCGCCGTTACGGGAAAAATCGGCTTGATATCAACAATCAGTCCCTTCGGGGAGCCGCACATAACCCTTATATCCTCTATTCAGGCGAAGGATGAGAACACTATCATGTGGGGGCAGTTTACCCACGGGCTGAGCAAGGAGTATCTGCGGAAAAACCCCTTGAGCGGCTTTTTTGTGCTGAATATGGAAAAGAAGTGGTGGCGGGGCAAGGCGGTCTATACAGGTGACACGGACACGGGCGAGGACTTTGATATGTACAACAACCAGCCGCTTTTCCGATATAATACATATTTTGGCATTGGTAAGGTGCATTATATGGACGTAAAGGACTTTTCCGGTCAGCAGGACCTGAATATGGGCGCCATAATAAAAGGCGCGCTGCAGGGCAAGTTTATCAAGCCTTTTGTAAAGCCCTGTCCCGACGGCATAAAGAAAATAAAAGGACTCAGTCTACGGCTAGCCAAGGACATGACTTCGCTGAAATTTCTTTCATACATTGACGAGGAGGGTTTTCCCATAATACTTCCCGTTATTCAAGCGGTTATGAAGGACGAGGGCAGGATTATTATTCCTCTTTCTGTCGGCGGCGACGAAATAAAGAAGCTAAAGTCCGGCGCCAAGCTGGCAATGTTTTATGCCAATTTGGAGCTTTCAAGCGTGCTTTTGCAGGGCTATTTCGCCGGCATCAGCAAGAAGCTGGGCGTGGAATACGCAGTGTTTGATATTCATAAGGTTTATAACTCCATGGTGCCCGTCGTAGGCTATATTTATCCAATGGAACCTTACAGGACGGTGCATTGATTTGACAAGGCGCCCAAAAAGGTGTTACAGTACAAAAATGAACAGGCTTTTACGCACCTTCGGGTGTTTAATAATAATAGCAATAACCGCCTTGACGACAGCGTTGTTTTGTTATGTTCCCGAAACGGCGCTCAATCTCCCCGCTGATGTGAAATTTATTGCGCACAGGGGGTTGAGTTCAAGGTATTTTGAGAATTCTGAGGCGGCTTTTGTCGGCGCCGCCGAAAGCCCCTTTTTCTTTGGAATCGAGACGGATATATGGCTTACCGCCGATGGCGTGTGGCTTTGCGCGCATGATGACGATCCGTTCAAGGACAGCTCGAAGCGCATAAGCGGAATTACGTTTGAAGAGGCGCAGTCTCTGCCCCTCGACACCTCGGTTTCAGAGTATACGCAACCCGAAAGCGACGTATATATCTGCACTCTTGCAAGATATTTAGAGATATGCAAGGATTCCGGCAAGACGGCGGTAATAGAGTTGAAATACGTTCCAAACGGAGAGCAGACGCAAGCCCTGGTAACTACCGTTTCGAGCGTACTGCCCCTCGAAAGCGTACTTTTCATTAGCTTCCATCGGGAAAATATCGACAATCTGAACGGCGCTTCGGCGGGCATACGCGCTATTCAGCTGACGGGCAACGCCAACAAAGCTCGCAGAACCGTCGACAGCGGCGCAGCTGTCGGAGTAAATTATTTCATACTTTCACCCCGTCTTGCGGCGGCAGCCAAGGACAAAGGCGCGGAGATAAACGTCTATACCGTAAATGACAAAAGAAGCGTCAAGAGATGTCTCGAACTGGGCGTA
>JAQVME010000103.1 GCA_028703745.1 Clostridia bacterium | reverse complement strand
CCATCGACGATAGGGCGCCGTCCCGTTATGGTTTTTATACACGGCGGCGCGTTTATTACGGGAAGCGGCTCCCAATATATATATGACGGTCAGAACTTTGCCGACAAAGGCGTGGTGGTCGTCACCTTCAATTACCGAATGGGCGCTTTGGGGATGTTCAATTTTTCTTTTATAGACAAGGATTTTGCCGCAAACCTTGCCTTGCGCGATCAGCTTATGGCGTTGGAATGGGTTTACGAAAATATCGAGGGCTTCGGCGGCAATGCCGAGGATATTACGGTATGCGGTCAATCGGCAGGCGCTATCAGTCTTACGTGCCTTCTGAGCGTGCCGGAGGCCAAGCCTTACATAAAAAAGGCAATCGTAATAAGCTCCTTTCCCGACATTATAAACAGTAGAGAACAAAGCATAAACATAGCCGAGGACTTTCTAAAATTCATCGGCATAGAAGAGCCGCGCGCCAAAGAAAAGTTGCTTGCCATGGACGCGGCAGAGCTTACAGAACACACAAAGGCGTTCACAAAGAACTGTAGAAGAAAGAACGGTCTGGATTTGCTTATGCCGTGTGTGGACGGCGAATTCCTTCCTGAGAAGCCCTTGACCGCCGTAAAAAACGGCAACGCGCATTATGTGCCGCTGCTGATTGGGGTTACTAAGAGCGAGGTAGACATACTTTTCCGTCTGAAAGGCTTCAAAAGCATGGCGACAAAGGAACTGGAGTGTTTGTTGGAAGAAGAACACCAAATAAAAGAGGAGCTGCTTGCTGCATACGGCGAACTGCCCGCAGAGAGAGCTTATCCGCTTATCGGGCGGGACTGGCTGATACGTATACCGTCTGAATGGTATGCCAAGAGTCACAGCCAACGCGCGACGGTATGGATGTACCGCTTTGATTATGAGAACCTGTTCTTGAAGCTGACAGGCATGCATTCGGTGCATGCGCTCGACTTGCTGTTCGCCTTTAAGAACTTTGATAATATAATAGGGCGCGTGCTTTTTTCGCTGACGCCTGTACGAGCCAAGGCAATGGAACTTGCCGACAGACTGCAGGAGGATATTATTAATTTCATAAAAACAGGATCTTCGCCGTGGCAACCGTTTGACGGCGGGTATGCCGTAAAAGTATACGACGCTGCCGGCGACAGGCTGGAGACTGATGAGAAGGACGCCGTCAGAGAAATTTGGCAAAAGACGGAAATCTATAAAAAAATATAAAATATAGCAAAACAGAAAGGAGGGTCAATGAATATCATTAACCTCGGCAATACGATGTTTCGCAACTATTTGTTGCAATTCGACAATGGCTGTATACTTATCGATGCAGGATACAAAACAAGCTATTCGGCTTTTCTAAAAAAGCTGGGCGAAGTCGGCATAGAGCTAAGCGACATAAAATACATATTTCTCACCCACGTGCATAACGATCACATCAGCTACTTGAAAGAGCTGCTTGAAGCGGGGGTGCCTATCATTTTGCACAGCCATGCCAAGGGCAGACTGCTACGGGGACAGAACGTGCTGGGTGATTGCTCGACTTTTCTTTCGAAATTCTTTTCGGTGCTAACAAAACTGACCGGCAAGTCAAACGAGCGCTGGCAGGAGATAAACGCCGAGGACGCCATTGTTTGTGACGGAAAAGCCGATATTCTTCGGGAAAACGGCTTTCCTCTAAGTATTGTTGAGCTTCCCGGACACACTCCCGACACTATCGGGCTTATGACTGATGATGGCAAGTTGTTTTGCGGCGATATGACGATGAACTGCTTCCCCGCCATAAAGCGCAAGACGCTGCTTATCGAAGACATAGATAAGTACAAGCAGTCCTGGCAAAAAATTATCGAGCTCACCCCTCTCACCCTTTATCCCTGTCATGGCAAACCCTTTCCCGTTGACGATATGGTGAGGTACCAGCCGGAGGTCAATAACCTGATTTTGTGGAGAAACAAATAACGGTTGCATAATTTTATTGAAATCTAAAATACTAATTACAATTCAGCGATGAATTTAAGGAGGAAAAATGGATTTCAAGAAATATATTGCAGAATTATTGGGCACAATGTTTCTTGTGCTGGTGGGATGCGGCAGTGCAGTTGCATACAGCTTCAGCGCAGGCTGGCTGGCGGTTTCGCTGGCTTTCGGTCTTACGGTTATGGCTATGACCTATTGCTTTATGAAGTTTTCGGGCTGTCACATCAATCCGGCGGTTTCGCTTGCAATGCTGATTTGCAAAAAGATTGATTTCAAGGACTTTATTGCATATATAATAGCGCAATTCGTAGGAGGCATCATCGGCGCGGCTGTGCTGATGATATTCTTTGACGCGTCAACAGGTCTGGGCGCTAACGGCTATGACGCCTTGAGCAGCTGGGATTTGAACTGGTGGCAAGCGCTAATTGCCGAAATCTTGCTGACAAATCTTTTTGTAATGGTGTTTCTCGCTACGTCGGGTCGAAAGCACAAATACTCAGTAGGCATAATTAACGGTTTAACCTTCGCTATGGTGTATATCATAGCCATACCGTTGACCAACGCCTCGATTAATCCCGCAAGAAGTCTGGCGCCGGCGATATTCGTAGGCGGTATGGCTTTACGTCAAGTTTGGCTGTTTATTGTGGCTCCTATGATAGGCGCAGCGCTCGCGGCAGTCGGCTACAAATGGTTCTGCATCAAGGAAGAAAAGCTCATTAGCGACGATATAATGTAGCCATAGCTACTAAAACTAACAATTATATCGAGAAGCTGAGGAAAGCAAGCAAAGAATCTGTTTTTAGCCAAAAACGGGTTTTTTGTTTTTGTAACAGCTATTCTCCGTTGGCAACCAAATCTTCTGTAACAAATGCAACAGAATAATCCTTGACAAAAGAAGCGTTATCTCATATCATTAATTTAATATCTTATTCTTAGGAGATCTTATGATAAAACACGTTGTATGTTTCAAATTGAAGGACATCTCGGATGCTGAACGGACGAAAGAAGTGCTTTTGTCAATGGTCGGCAAGGTGCCGCAAATCAGGGGCATATCTGTCAACCTTGACCGTTTGCATTCGGACAGGTCGTACGACGTCATTCTAGAGGTTTTGCTCGACGACTGGAAGGCTCTTGACAGCTACCAGTCGGACGGCTACCATCGCGACGAAGTAAAAAAATATATACACAGCGTTAGAAGCGACAGCGTTGCGCTGGATTACGAGGTATAATGGTTCGAAAAAAAATTGCCGTGACCGGAATGACTTGTTCCGCGTGCTCTGCCGGTGTCGAAAAGACCGTCGGAAAACTTGACGGCGTAGAAAGCGCCGTCGTAAACCTGCTTGCAGGCACCTTGGACGTGGCTTTTGACGAGCAAAAGCTGACCGAAAGCGGCATTGTAAGCGCAATCGAACGGGCGGGTTACGGTGTGAAGCCGCAAAAAGTCGACGCTTCACCAAAGTCGGTAAATAAGCTTGACGGCGGGCTGAAGGACATGAAAACAAGGATAATCGTATCTTTTGCTTTCCTTTTGCCGCTACTTTATATTTCAATGGGGCATATGCTTGCGTTGCCGTTGCCGTCATTCTTGCACGGCTATCACGGCGCGCTGGCGTTTTCGTTTGCGCAGTTTTTGCTCTCGCTTCCCATAGTGTACGTCAATCGAAAATATTATTCTTCGGGCTTCAAGACGCTTTTGCGCCGCCATCCGAATATGGACGCGCTTATTGCTATTGGCTCTTCCGCCGCTTTGCTTTATGGCATCTTTGCTATTTTTCGTATAGGCGAGGGTCTTGCGGCACACGATGTATCGCTTGTCGAAAGATATTCTATGGATTTATATTTTGAGTCCGCGGCGACAATATTGACGCTCATAACCCTCGGCAAATATCTTGAGGCGCGTTCAAAAGGCAAAACGGGCGAGGCGATAAGCAAGTTGCTTGACTTGTCGCCAAAGACGGCGGCAGTGATGCGCGGCGGCGTAGAAACGGAAATACCCGTCGAGGAGGTCGTCCTCGGGGATATCATAGTAGTGCGCCCCGGCGCAAGTATACCCGTTGACGGCACCATCGTCGAGGGCGGCTCCGCTGTGGACGAATCGGCGCTGACGGGCGAAAGCATACCCGTAGAAAAAGGCGTCGGTGACAAAGTCATAGGCGCTACAGTCAATAAAACAGGTTTCTTCAAGTTCGAGGCGCAAAAAGTCGGTGGAGACACCGCGTTATCGCAAATAATAAAGCTGGTGGAAGAAGCCGGCTCTTCGAAGGCGCCTATAGCAAAGCTCGCAGATACCATAAGCGGAGTTTTTGTGCCGGTTGTCATAGCCGTTGCCGCGCTATCCATAATCGTGTGGTTGATAGTAGGCAAGGGCGTGGAATTCGCGCTTTCTATAGGTATAGCCGTGCTGGTTATTTCTTGTCCGTGCGCGCTGGGACTTGCCACACCCGTTGCCATTATGGTATCCACAGGCAAGGGCGCTTCAAACGGTATACTCATAAAATCTGCCGAGGCGCTACAGATAGCGCACAAAATCCGCACCGTTGTGCTGGACAAGACCGGCACAGTCACCGAAGGCAAGCCCAAAGTCACAGACCTTATCACTTATAACGGTATTCCGGAGGAAAAACTGCTTTATCTCGCCGCAACAATAGAAAAACCGTCAGAGCATCCGCTTGCTGAGGCAATAATGCAAAGGGCGGCGCAGGACAATATTGCCGCTGGAGAGACCGACAGCTTTGAGGCTGTGCCCGGTCGGGGCATTAGTTGCGCAATCGGCGGACAAAAATACTTCGCCGGCAATATGGCGCTTGTCGGGAATATACCCGGAGCATCGGAAGTTGACAAGGAGTATCAAAGACTGGCGGAGGAAGGCAAAACGCCGCTGATA
This sequence comes from Clostridia bacterium, assembly GCA_028703745.1. Taxonomy (GTDB): domain Bacteria; phylum Bacillota; class Clostridia; order Christensenellales; family DTU072; genus DTU072. The sequence goes on along the minus strand of JAQVME010000103.1, from coordinate 752 downwards.
TTCGCCGACGAAAAGCGCATTCTCGGTATGATAGCAGTTATGGATACGCTAAAGCCCACCAGCAAGAGCGCTATCGCCCGTTTCATCGAAATGGGCATAGAGGTCATTATGCTGACGGGCGACAATAAAAGAACGGCTGAGGCAATAAGAAAACAGCTTGGCATAAGCAAGGTAGTTGCAGAAATTATGCCAACGGACAAGGAAGCCGAAATAAGAATGCTACAGCAGAGCGGTACTGTTGCTATGATAGGTGACGGCATAAACGACGCGCCTGCGCTGACTCGCGCCGACGTCGGTATTGCTATCGGGGCAGGAACCGATATAGCTATCGAATCCGCCGACATAGTGCTTATGAAGAGCGATTTGCTCGATGCCGTGACGGCAGTCGAATTGAGTAAGGCGACATTCCGCAACATAAAACAGAATCTTTTTTGGGCGTTCTTTTATAACATTCTCGGCATACCGCTGGCAGCCGGCGTATTCTACCCTTTGCTCGGCTGGAAACTCAACCCGATGTTTGCGGCGGTGGCTATGAGCCTTAGCTCGGTGTTCGTCGTTACGAACGCTTTGCGGCTACGCTTTTTCAAACCCAAATACCAAAAACACAGCAAATAAATTCAGGAGGTTTTTTATGAAAAAAGTTATGGGAATCAACGGAATGAACTGTGAGCATTGCGCTACAAGAGTAGGCAAAGCGCTCAATTCCATCGACGGCGTGAAGGCAAAAATCGACTTGAAGAAGAAGCAGGCGA
>JAQVME010000102.1 GCA_028703745.1 Clostridia bacterium | reverse complement strand
CACAGAAGGTCTTGAGGAAAACAGCCTGCTTGCCTCCGACGATTCATAGTCAAAAATTATGGAATGCGCGCCGCAATCTATTGCGTGGCCTGCAAGGTCGAGGTTTACGGGCTTGTCGAAAACGAGGTCACCCGTCAACGCAATATTTCCTGCAAGACGCATCGTATAGCCCGCATAATTGAAGTTATCGACCACCTGCAGCAGCTCGTAAGTGTCGCGCACAAAAATAATATGGTCTTTTTCGCGGAAAAGCTGCGTGGCTTTGCCGCCTATTTTTAGTGAAAAATCTTTTTGCGCCAAGGAATAATAATCCCCCGCGCCCAAGTGGTATTCCAACGTAACGTTGTGCGAATACTTTTCGCCGGGATAAAGCGGAATTCCCACTTCAAAAGAAGCTTGGCTTTGAGAAGCAAAGATTTGACCCAGCGTGCCGCGGAACTGTCCGTCTATGTATAGCAGCACGGCGTTCTCCAGTCCGGCCTTTTCGGGAAGCCAGAGTTCAAGAGAATAATCAAAGGCGCAGCCGCCCGTATTCTCCACGGCAAAAGTCGCGTTGTAGGTATCGCCCTTTTCTGAAAATACCGTCTGTCCTATTATATTCAGCTCGGAGAAGGTCGCCGATGCCTCGCCGCTTTCTGCGTCGAGTACGAAAGGTTTTTCATTTGTGAACAAGCCAAAAGCCGCGGTAACGGCAATCGTAACCGCAATAAGAATCATTATTATAGAAATTCTTATTCCTGTTTTACTTTTCATCGTCCTCTTTGCCTTTTTTCTTCAACTGCCGCCAAATATTGCGGCTTTGCTTTGCGACGATAACTAACGCCGCAATAATAATTATTACGAATAATATGTTCCTAACTTGGCTAAAAAATTTGACAAATTTGCCTAAAAGACTGGATTTTGTCCGATAAACGCCTATTATTTGCTTGACGGGGTAGCTGTCGGGCGAAACACCTTCTTTGATACCCGAGGTAGTCAGACTTCTGCCACTTGCTCCGTCATCTATGGCGATGACCTTATGAATAATAATTATTCCATTCAGCGAAGGATCCGGCGAAACGAATACTACATAGTCACCCTGTTCCACCTCCGAAATATCGGTCTTTTTTGCTATGACCAGCTCCCCCACCAAAATTTCCGGTTCCATGGATGCCGAAACGACATAATGAAAGGTGTACCCCAAAAGTGACGGGGTCTTGTTCGTCATACGGCTGACAACGGCTGTTATCAGCAATACTACCGATAGAATCAGTAGCAGACCGGTGATTATTGTGGTTGCGATTTTTAATTTCTTTTTCATAATCAAATTATTTCTATTAGTAGTTTTTCTATAAACAAAGTTTTGCCTTGATATATATTTATGTCGACTCCTTCTGGAGACGCGTCATTAAAGAAAAGAAGAAATTCTATAGAGACAGGCACGCCCTGCGCGGCGGCGACTGAGGAGGTTATGACATAATCAGTATATCCCGACAATAACGTAAAGCTCTCTACATCCTTGGGATAGCGCACTGCGAAGACGTCGGACATATCGCCGTATTGCTCGGATGCCTCGTCATAAAAGGCGCCTTCTATATTCTTTAGCGTCAACCTGACGTTTCCGCTGTGCGAGGGTGTTACCGCAAGCTCAAACAGATACTGGCTTTGAGGCAACGCGTTTTCGAGCACAAGATTAGCGCCGCCGTAATTGATGTTATTGATTTTCAGACCCACGTCGCCGGAAATGCCCGTGACGTTGACGACAAAGCTTTGTGCATCGGGGTCGCCTATCACAAACCAGCCGAATACAACGCTGACGGTTGTAATTAAAGAAACCACCAGCAAAAGAACAGAATAAAAGAGTTTGTTTTTTGCCGTTCTCTTCGTCATTTAGCGCCTTCTTTACCGCCGTCAGAAGCTTTTTTTCTGCGCCTTCTACTTTGCTTCTCAAGTACGCCTTTTTGTCTCTTCAGCTCTTTTGCGCGGCGTTCCTTCTCGTCGGTTTGCGCCCTTTCTAATACGGACTGCAAGACTTTCGCAACCTCTACTTTTTCTTTTGCCGTTATATCCTCTTTGGTTATTCTCTTCTTGTTTTCTTTTGCGGTAAGCGTCTGTTCTTTGAATCTCAGCCTTTCGAGCTTGAGTTTCTGTGTATTCTCTCTTTTGAGCGATTGCAAAAGCTCGGTTGCCTTGAGCCTGTTCAGCATTTGGAGTTTTTTGCAAACCTCCTCCTGCTCCTTTATGTCCCTTAGAACTCTGGTCTTGGCATCTTGCGAAGTATTTTGAATATCGGGCTTCTTGACGACCAAGAGCTCTTCGTACATTTCATTTGTCAGCTTGCTGATACCGCGGTAGAATTTTTGAAAGGACAGTTTCATCGTCTCTTCGACGACTATATCCGCGGCCTTAATTTGTTCTTTCTCGAGAATGAGTTCCTTAAGCTTGTCATAATAATACTGGTTGACCAGCTCGGAGTCCTTGAGCCTACCCTTGCTACGCAAGGAAGGTGAATATTGTATTTGCGCAAGCTCCGTAAACTTTTTTATTCTGCGTTTTTTTGAGGGCGCCTTCTCGTACAAGCGACTTCTCAATGCGTTGTTTTCTACCATAGCCTTCAGACTTACGGCAATCAGCATAGTGAGGTCGTCATAATATTCCGTGTCGATAGGTAGCTTCTTTTGGGAAATCTCGACGGTGTAACCCGTGGCGGTATATGTGCTGACAAATAGCCACAGCTTATAACAGTTGTTATAGTCCGTCTGCATGTTTATCATATTCGTTTTCATTATGGGCGGCAGCAGGGGCTTTGCGGCGGATAATGCTTTATAAAAAGACGTGTTCTTGAGTATAAGCAGCCTTTTTCTTATGACTTCAATCTTCTGCAACTGCTCGCGGTTTTTTTTGTAGGCGGCTTTGTTGCCGGGCTGGCGTACCTTTACGCTGGTGTCGTATTCCACCTCGCCGTCTCCAATTTTGAACTTGGATTTCATAGCTAAATTGGTGGTTTCATAAGAGTGCACATAGCTTTTTATGGTGGAATATCTCTGCTCTATAAAAGTAATCAGCTTTTGAATAAGCGCGAACACAAAACGGTTCTCATAAATCAAAAGGTCCTCTTGCATCTCCTGTGTAAGCACCTTTGAAGGCTGAATTTTGCCGTTATCATCAATCGCGCGGATATAATTGGTATGTGACGCCAAATGCCGAATAGTCAGAGCGCTGACCTTCTTTGCCTTTTCGACGTTCAACAACACCTCGTTGTCTTTAATGAATTTTTTGGGGTTTTTTACTATTTGTTCGACGGAGTAAATCAGATTCTCGATATTACTTATCCACGCGTCGTCAACAATGATGGTTTCTGCCGTGCGTAGCTGAACAAGCTTGTTGGTGCCCGACTGGACATACTCCTTGAGTTCGGCAAAAAAATTGTCGCCGAGGCTCAACTCCTCAAAAAACTGCTTTAACGTAACGGCTTCCATAATCACCCTCCGCTATACTGTTTTTTGGAGCTGTTTTAGATATTCGATGGATTTAGAAAATTTGCCTTTGCCAAACAGCTTTTCCATTAGCGTGACAAGCTCTGTGAGTTCTTTCGTTAGAAAAACAAGATTGAGTGACGTAAATTTCTTGAGGATCTTTGTCATAACCATAAAGTCAAGACCCTCGCTTTCGGCGCCGCCGCATGCGACGTAGACCGGCACAAAGAGCTTTATTTGTTTCAATATACGGTTACCGAAGGCTATTTTAAATTTTTTCTGTATAAAATCGTCAAGCTTCTCGAGTTTGTCCAGCGCCTGCTGAGACAACTCGTTCTCGGTCATAGCCTTGTTAAAGAGGGAGTCGAGATAATCATGCGAGAAGTTTACGGGTTGCGTAATGGGCGCGTCAAAATACTTTCCTTTCTCGTTCAGCTGAATGGTCACCGCTCTGTCGTATACCTTGTCGGTTATGGTGAAGGTGGAATCGTCTTGGTTGGCGGTGCCGACAAACCAAATGTTCTGCGGCACAGTCAGCTTGCCGTCAACGAGGTTCTTGGGGTCGCCGTCCTCACGGGAAGGCACGATATCTATTTTCCATTCGCTGGTGTCCGGCATTTCCATAATTGACAGAAATTCGGCGAAATAATACTCTATTCTTGCAAGATTCATTTCATCAAGCACGATAAAGTTCATATCGTCTCTGTACGTGGCCTCGTAAAGCCCCGAAAGGAAATCCGTTTCGTTGAATTTTTTTGTGAATTCGTTGAGATAGCCGAGCAGTTCCGCCCGGTCTCTCCACGACGGCTGTACCGAAACGATGAGAGCGTTATTAAAGAAATATTTGGAAACGGCATAAGGCAAACTGGTTTTGCCCGTGCCGCTTATACCTTCTATAATAATTACTTTTGAGGTGGCAAGTCCGGCTATGAATTGGCGTATGACGTCTTTTGAATAATACAGCTTGAGCTGCGAAGCGGAGTAAAAGACGAAGTTGTCCACCAGCTCCTCGAGCGTCAGCATATCGCTGTCCGACATATTTATAAACGCGGGATTGTTGTTGTATTTCTTGTCAATGGCGGCAAGCTTGGTAAAGCGGCCTTCGATACCCTTGACTTCCTTTTCTTCTTTTTTTGCGCCGCCTATCTCTCCCGAGAAAGCGTTGAGCTCGTTTAGCTTCAAAGAAAAAATCTTGTTCTTTTCTAGCGCCAACTGTTCTGTTTGCTCCTTGAGTTTTGAGATTTCCTCAAGCAGTTCCTCTTTCTCAACTTCCTTGTGCCTTATGAATATATATTTTCTCAGGCTGAGAAACAACCTGTAAAAGATGAAGAAAGCCAGCACGAAATTTATGATCGTCACAAGAAAAAGGGTTATCCATCCTAAGACGTCGAACCCTTTTATTGCTTCGCCGAGCTTGAAAAAATAATCCGGGATGTCTTTTGAGAAAACGTGTGCTATGGCTATAAATACTGCTTCAAAGAACTTGAGAAAATTTTCGCCCAAGCTCCATACGAAATCTAGATAGTATTTAGCAAAATCTGCCATAGCCTTCCCCCGGACATTTCTCAGCCCTCTTTTGTTTCTTTTGCTTCGGCGTTATCCTTATTGGAGTTCATCTCCTCCAGGAATTCCGCTTTCAGTTTTTCTTTTTGTTCTTCTTTCTTTAGTTTGGTGAAGCCCTTGAGGTTCCTTATAAAAAGGAACACGCAGTAAGCAAGAGCCAGTACTGAGGGTATTACTACGAAAATCAGAAAACCCGTGCTGCTCTGGAAAAACAGCATCGCGCTGCCCATTCCCTTGAGCTTGAACTGGTATTTTCCTACGACCTCGGTATTGAGCACCCGTAGCGGGTCCTCTGTCAAATTTGCGTCACCCTTTGTGATATAAGCTACTTGACTGCCCTGCTCGACACTTTCAATCCTGTGAGTGTTCAGTACGCGTTTGCCCTCGATTAAGGTCCAAAACGTAATGACATCGCCCTTCTCAAGCTGCGTCTTCTTCTCGGCGCTGAGTAGTTTTGAAACTATCAAATCACCCGATTCAAAGTTGTCTTTTTTGTCGCCCGCCATAGAGTCAGTCTTTACGGCGAGAAAGGTGGAGCCAAACACGTTGTTGTAGCCTTTCGACGTATTCGTGATAGCGGCGATAGCTACTATCAAAACA
>JAQVME010000101.1 GCA_028703745.1 Clostridia bacterium | reverse complement strand
GTCGAAGAGGAACGCCGCGTAATGTACGTGGCTATCACGAGGGCGAAGGAACGGCTTTTTATCAGCTGCGCCCAGCGACGGTTCAGATACAATCAGGAACAGGGCTTTATACCGTCGCGGTTTTTATACGAAGCAATGGGCGAGGAAAGCGAGCTAAAGAGACAAATAAACGAAAACCGCAGAGGTATGGAGTACGGCTACGGTAACATAAACCATGACAGCGCTTTTCCCACCACACCCAAGAAAACAAGCTTTCTGCCCGGCGTAGTAAAACCCGTCGTACAGGCGCAAAAAGAAAAGGTCTACAACGCCGATACCGGCGGCTTCGCGGCAGGCGCAAAGATTTTGCACAAAAAATACGGCGTAGGCACGATAATAACGGTCGAGGGCGCAGGCATGGGCAAGACTGCGGTGATAGCCTTCAAGGATTTGGGCATAAAGAAATTTGCGCTTTCAAACGCGCCGATTGAGCTTTTGTAAAGAGGATAGTATGGACAGAATGAGAGAGCTGGTGGATTTGCTTAACCGCTACGCCAAGGAGTATTACGAAAATGACAACCCGTCGGTAAGCGACGCCGAGTATGACAAGCTTTACGATGAACTTGCGACTCTCGAGAGCAGTACGGGCGTCACGCTGGCGGATTCGCCCACGCATAGAGTAGGAGGGGAACCGGTCAAGAGGTTTTCTCCCTATACCCATAGACAGCGGCTATATTCTCTGGATAAAGCCAAAGACGGAGAGGGACTCAACGCATATTTCCAAAGAGTAAAAAAGGTGCTGGGCTTTATGCCCGAATTGACACTCGAGAACAAGTTTGACGGCTTGACGCTGTCTCTGACATACGAAAACGGCGAGCTTTCCATTGGCGCTACGAGAGGCGACGGCGTCACAGGAGAGGACGTAACCCCCCAAATACGCACCATAAAAAGTGTGCCTTTGACGATTCCGTACAAAGGTCTTATCGAAGTACAGGGAGAAACCGTCATGCGGCTTTCTGTTTTTGAACAGTATAACCAAAAAGCTGCTGAGCCGCTCAAGAACGCCAGAAACGCCGCCGCGGGAGCCGTGCGCAACCTCGACCCCAGACTTACCGCCGAAAGAAGACTGGGCTTTTTTGCCTACAATGTCGGCTATTCCGACAAGGATTTTGCCACGCAAGCCGACATAAGAGCATTTCTTCAACAGAACGGTTTTCAAACCGACGAGCTTTTTATGCTAATAAATCAAGAGGATGCCATATCCGAGCTGGAAAAAATGGAGCAAAACAGAAGTTCCCTTGACTTCCTTGTAGACGGCGCCGTACTGAAAGTAAACGAGCTTTCGTATAGAGAAATTTTGGGCTTTACCGAGAAATTTCCCCGCTGGGCGGTGGCGTATAAGTTTACTCCGCAGGAAGCGACTACGCTTCTTAAAGAGGTAAGATGGCAGGTGTCCCGCACGGGAAAAATCAATCCTCTGGCGATACTTGAGCCCGTGGAGCTGATGGGCGTAACTGTTCAAAGGGCAACCCTTAACAACATATTGGATATCCAAAAGAAGCATATCAAGACAGGCTCTACGGTTTTTATAAGGCGCAGCAACGATGTTATTCCCGAGATTATGGGAGTGGCTCAAGACACCGATGAAAGCCGCGAAATCCAGCCGCCGAAGGTATGTCCGTCTTGCGGCAGTCAAGTAAAAACCGAGGGCGCATTCCTCTATTGCACAAATGTGGATAGCTGCGCGCCGAGAATTGTTTCGTCGTTCGACCATTTTGCATCGAAAGCCTGTATGGATATCGAGGGGCTGAGCGAGAAGACAGCAGAGCAGTTATATAACGATTTGAGAATAGACAGTCTTGACAAGCTGTACGGTCTTACGCTAGAGGAGCTTTTGACCCTTGACGGCTTCAAAGAAAAAAAGGCGCAAAATCTGCTGGACAGCTTGGAGCGTTCAAAGAAAACCACGCTCGACAGGTTTATATTTGCTCTGGGCATCCCCACCATAGGCAAAAAAGCCGCGGCGCAACTCAAGCGCAAGTTCGGTACGCTAGAAGCCGTAATGCGCGCCACAAAGGAAGAAATAACGCAGATTGACGATTTCGGCGACATAATGGCGGAAAACATCGTAAATTATTTTGCAGACGGCGGCAATGCCGCGCTTGTCGGAGCGTTGCTTTCGAAGGGTATTACCTTTGAAAATGACGAGCCGTTGGCGGAGGGCGTGTTCAGCGGCAGAAACATTGTGCTGACGGGCAGTCTCTCAGCGTACAAACGCAGTCAAGCGGCAGAAATAATAAAGAATCTCGGCGGAATTGTAAGCGACACCGTGTCAAAAAGTGTAAATCTCGTCATCGCCGGGGAGGACGCGGGCGGCAAGCTGGACAAGGCAAAAAAGCTGGGCATAGAAGTGCAGGACGAACAATGGTTCTTGTCGCAACTGCTCAAAGATTAATGATTTTGAGTAGGATAGCCATACGTTTTATTTATTATAAAAATAAACTTGTATGAAAAAATATACTATGTTATAATGAAATTTATGAAAGTAGGAAAGCTCACCAATCCCGAATTAATAGAATGCGTACTTAGCGTGATAAAAAGGCGTAGAAAGGAAGTAATAGTACCTTCCTCGCTTGCGCAGGATTGCGCATCGTTTGAGATTGAGGATAGAATTCTCATTTCCACCGACCCCATAACAGGCGCGGACGAGGACGTAGGAGCGCTTGCCATAAAAATAAATGTCAACGACGTTTCCGCCGCGGGGGGCGAACCCGTGCTTGCCGTGCTTACCGTGCTGGCGCCGCCGCACGCTACATTGGAACAAATCAAGAAGGTAATGAGTCAAGCCGAGCGCGAGGCAGAAAGAAGCAACCTCGAAATAGTCGGCGGACATACAGAATTTACCGACGCCGTAAACAAAATAATCGTCAACGCTACGGTTATAGGCAGAACCAAGAAGCATATTACCGCAAATTCTGCGCACGCCGGCGACAGCATTATTATTACAAAAACCGTCGGTATCGAAGGCACCAGCATTCTGGCAAGCGATTGCGCAAAGAAGCTTGAGCAGTTTCTGACGAAAGAGGAGCTTGAAAGAGCTATTGAGATGGGCAAGAGTATCAGCATAGCCAAGGAAGCGGCGATAGCAAGGCAATTCGACGTTTCGGCAATGCACGACATAACAGAGGGCGGAATATTCGGCGCTATAGCCGAGATGGCGGAGTCGGCGGGCGTGGGCGCGACAATAGACGTAAAAAGCGTAAGGGTACACGACGTCACAAAAAAGATTTGCGCTACGCTCCATACTGACGTATACCGGCTTATATCGAGCGGCAGCCTAATAATAAGCGCCAAAGACCCCACAAGGGTGCTCGAGGCGTTGGACAGTAGCGGCATACCTGCCGCAAAAATAGGCGAGTTTACCTCGGAGAAGGCTATAATTGCCGATTTTGGGGATAGAATAGAATATCTGGAGACCAGAAACGACCAGCTGTTTGAAGCGGTCAAGAGGTGCAAATGAACAGTATGACTGGCTACGGTAAAGGCGTGGCGGAAGGCGCTCAGCGCAGAATTACGGTAGAAATTAAATCCGTAAACCACAGATATCTCGATCTGCTGTTCAAGCTGCCTCGGGGCTTCAGCTTTCTTGAAGACAGCTTAAGAAAACTCATACAAAAGACGGTTCAGAGAGGACATCTCGACATATACTGTACGTATGAAGATAACAGAGAAGGTAAGAGCACTGTTCGGCTTGACTCAATACTTGCTAATGAGTACCGCGAGATGGCGGCAGAGCTTGCATCCATGGGCTTTCTCAACGATATGACTGCCTCTCAGGTGATGAAAATGCCCGAAGTACTGCTTACGAAAGGCGCCGAGGACGACGAGGAAGAGATAAAAGAGCTTGCTGAACGGGCTATGTCTGATGCCCTAAAGATGCTTTCTGATATGCGCGAAAGGGAAGGCAAGGCCCTAGTAAAGGATATCCTAAGCAAGCTAGACGGCATGGAGACGCTTACCGCAGAGGTGAAGAGCCGCGCGCCGCTGGTAGCCGACGACTTCAAAACCAGATTGACGGCGAAGATTACAGACGCGCTGTCCGGCGTACAGCTTGACGAAGCAAGGCTGCTCAACGAGGTGGCGTTCTTCGTAGACAGAGCGTCAATAGATGAGGAAATAACCAGACTGACCAGCCACATTGCGCAGGGCAGAAAAATAATTGCCGAAAACAATTCGGCGGGCAGAAAGCTTGACTTTTTGGTTCAGGAGATGAACAGAGAAGTAAACACCATTGGTTCAAAGAGCAACGATTTAACAATAACGCAGAAGGTTCTCGAGCTGAAAGGCGAAATCGAAAAGGTTAGAGAACAAGTGCAAAATATAGAATAAGGCGGCGCGTATGAGAAAGGGAATACTTTTTGTAATTAGCGGACCTTCAGGCGCCGGCAAAGGAACGGTACTGAAAGAGGTATTTAAGACGGTTACCGACCTCGAATATTCTGTGTCGGCGACCACAAGAGCGCCGCGCAACCAAGAAAAAGAAGGCGTAAACTATTTTTTCAAAACCCGCGAGGAGTTTGACAAAATGGTAAAGAACGGCGATATGCTCGAATATATCGAAAAATTCGGCAACAAATACGGCACCATAAAGAGCTACATAGAAAGCGCGTTGGAAAGAGGCAGGGATATTATACTTGAGATAGAAACCCTCGGCGCCGAGCAAGTCCGTAAAGCCGGACTCAACCCCGTTTATATTTTCCTCACACCGTCATCTGTTACAGAACTCATAAGACGGCTGAAGAGCCGCAATACTGAGACGGTAGACTGGCAGCAGCGGCGTGTTGAGATAGGGCGTGACGAACTGCAATGCGCCTACAACTATGACTACCTAGTCATAAACGACGACCTTCAGAAAGCGGTGACCGCGCTTATCGCCATAATCCGCGCAGAGAGACAAAAAGTAGCCGTAAACATTGACAAAATCCAACAAATAATCGACAAATAACAAGGAGATAATATTATGATGATTGACCCGCCTATTGATAAGCTTATAAAGAAAGCGCCCTGCCGCTATGCGCTGGTGTGCGGACTTTCAAAAAGAGCAAAAGAACTGCTTGCCCTCGAAACGGGCGAACTTGAGAAATCCGGGCTGAAGGCCATAAGCCACGCCGCAAAAGAGATTTATGATGGTAAAATTATACTAAAAATCTAATGAAAGAAAAGAAATGCGTGGTGCTGGGCATAACCGGCGGCATCGCCGCCTACAAGACCTGTGAGGTCGTATCGGGGCTGACGAAGCTCGGCTACGCCGTAAAGGTCATAATGACCAAGAACGCCACAGAATTTATCACGCCGTTGACGCTCGAAACGCTGTCGGGGAACAGAGTCGTAGTAGATATGTTCGCCGAAAAGGATACCTATGATGTCGAGCACATCTCGCTTGCAAAACAAGCGGGTGTTTTCCTTGTGGCGCCGGCGACGGCGAACGCCATAGCAAAATTCGCAGGCGGAATTGCCGACGATATGTTGACAACGACATACCTTGCCAGCAAAGCCGTCAAGGTTCTTTGTCCGGCGATGAATACCAATATGTACGAGGACGCCGCCACGCAAAAAAATCTTCAAATTTTGAGGGATGCCGGCTGCGTGATTATCGAGCCGGAAGAAGGCCTATTGGCTTGCG
>JAQVME010000100.1 GCA_028703745.1 Clostridia bacterium | reverse complement strand
TTGTGCCGCTTTCCAGCCAGGTATCTTGCAAAACCATGCCGAATAGACCCCTAAGACTGCGTTTTGCCATTGCTTTGATGTCTATGCCGTCTATGGTGATACTTCCGCTGTCTATCTCATAAAAGCGCAACAACAAGTTGACTAGCGTGGTCTTACCGGCTCCCGTGGGACCTACTATTGCTATTACTCCGCCGCTTTCCACCTCAAGATTTATGTCCTTTAGCAATTCTTTTTCTTTGTCGTAAGAGAAATCCACGTCGCAAAATCTTACTCCGCCCTTGACATGCCCGACATCTTGGGGCACTGCCGTGTCCTCCGGCTCGTCGGACTGCTCGAGCAAGGCAAAGAGCCTTTCTGCGGCGGCAATTGTTGATTGAATGGTATTTGCAATATTTGCCGTCTGCATGATGGGATAACCGAACTGACTGCTGTATTGCATAAATGCCTGTATGTTGCCTATCATAAGCGTGCCGCCGGCAAGTATGCCGCCCACAACGCTAATTGCAACATAAGCGAGGTTGTTGACGAATTGCAGCATAGGCATTATTATGCCCGAAAGGAATTGCGCCTGCCTTCCCGCCGCGCAAAGCTCGCTATTTATCTTGCCGAATTTCTGCTCGACGTCTTCTTCCTTGTTATAGAGCTGAACCACAGTTTTATTGGTATATATCTCCTCTACATAGCCGTTTAGCTCACCGAGCTTTGTTTGTTGAATGACAAATTTTTTCTGAGATTTTTTTGCGATAATCATCGTTATTATCATAAAAAGCGGCAGACTGCCTACGGCAATAAGCGTCATATATCCGCTTATGGTGAGCATCATGACGAATATGCCGACGATAGAAAGCACGCTGGTAATTGCCTGCGTTATGGACTGCTGGAGAGAAGTGGATATTGTCTCTATATCGTTTGTGACTACGGACAATATCTCGCCCGCCGAATGAGTGTCAAAATAACTCACGGGCAATTTCTTGAATTTGTCTTTTACGTCCTGCCGCATTTGGAAAACTATACGCTGTGACACCCCTGCCGATACAAAATGCGCAATGAATTGAAACAGCGAGGACATGACATAAAGCGCCACGACGAAGACCAGCACCTTGACAATATAATCAAGGTCGAGGCTGCCGCGCATTATGCCCGTTTGCAGAGCGTTAGTTGCTCGGCTGAGAATCTTGGGTGAAAGGATGCTGAATACCGTGCCAATGGCCGCAAGAGCTATGACGATGCAAAGCAAAGGCAGCTGCGGCTTCATATAGCCCAGAAGCTTCCTAAGTGTGCCCTTGAAATCCTTTGCCTTCTCGGCGGGCGCCATCGGCCCTCCGAAGGGTCCGCCGATAGGACGTCCGCCCGCGGGTCCTTTTGCCATCAGTCACCCCCCGCAAGTCCCAGCTCCTTTTCGGAAAGCTGGGATAACGCTATATCCCTATATTCTTCACAGTCTTTCAGCAGCTCTGCGTGCCTGCCCGTTCCGACAATCCTGCCTTCATCCAGCACGATTATGTTGTCGGCGTCCATTACCGTTCCTATTCTCTGCGCCACAATTATGACTGTTTTGTCCTTTGTCACCTTGGAAAGCTCTTTGCGAAGTCTTGCATCCGTAGCAAAGTCAAGAGCTGAAAAGCTATCGTCAAGCACGATTATATCCGCGTCCTTTGCGAGCGCTCTGGCTATACTCAAACGCTGCTTTTGTCCGCCGGAAAAATTCTGACCGCCCTGCTCGACCTGCGCGTCCACACCGTTTTTTTCTTCGATAATTTTTGCCGCTTGTGAAATCTCCAGCGCCTTGGGTAAGGAACTCTCATCAGTTGCGCCGTAAAGCACGTTTTCTTTTATCGTGCCGCTAAACAGCACGGCTTTTTGTGTGACCAGTCCTATTCTCGAACGCAAATCCTTGAGTTGCATTTCCCGAACGTCGACGCCGTCAACCTTGATACTTCCGCCGGTGACGTCATACAGTCTGGGAATGAGGCTTATGAGCGTGGTTTTACCGCTGCCCGTGCCACCTATTATTGCAGTTGTGCTGCCCTTTGCCGCCGAAAAGCTTATGCCTTCCAGCACATTTTTGCTTGAGGTATCGGCGTACGAGAAGTTGACGTTTTCGAATTCTATGCGTCCTGTTCTCTCTGCTGTCACCGGACGCTCGGGATTGTTCACGCTGCTTGCGGCTCCCAGCACTTCGTTTATCCTTTGCGCCGAAACGCTGGCTCTGGGAACCATAATAAAGATTATGGAGAACATTACTACGCTCATCATAATTTGCATGATATATTGAATGACCGCCATCATATTGCCCAAAAGTGTATAATCTAGCATATTTTCTTTGAGCGCGTCATTGACGCTGTACGCTGTAATAAATATTACAGATATCGAGGTCAAGCTCATAATCAGCATCATAACGGGCATAAGCACAGACATAAGTCTTGCCGCCGAAAGACTGACGCTTGTGACATCCTCGTTTGCCTTGCGAAATCTTGTATCTTCGAAATCTTCGCCGCCGAAAGCCTTTATTACTCTCACGCCGGTGATATTCTCTCTGGCGACCATAGTAAGACCGTCAATTCTTTTTTGCATGGATTTGAAAAGCGGAATTATGAATTTTGCCGCAGTAAGTATTATGGCAACGACGATGGGTATGCTGGCGACGAGCACCAGCGTCATTTTAGCATCCTTGTTTAGCGCCATAATCAAACCGCCTGTGAACATAACGGGCACGTTTAGCATCATGCGGAGCGACATAATAACAAGCATCTGCACCTGCGTAACGTCGTTCGTTGAACGCGTAATAAGGCTGGCGGTAGAAAAATTGTCCTCCTGCGCTTTGGACATGCCCACGACCTTGCCAAACAGCTTCTTTCTCACATCCCTGCCCAAGTCCGCTCCCACCTTGGACGAAAAATACGCCACAAAAATTGAGAGCACGGAAGAAACCAGCGTTATGCAGAGCATAATCAGACCGTTCTCCCATATGACAGACATATTGCTTTTCTGACGAAATACAAGCCTTGGCACGCCGTCGTCAAGCACAAGGCTGCCTTGCATAGGCTGAGAATCGGCTTTGCCGTCAACCGTTCGCAGGCACTGCGGCACGGGGCTGCTCTCGCCGCTTTGCGGATTGAGAAAATTGACAATATTGCCCGAAGCGTCCTTTTCTATTCCTACTATGGCGGCATAATGTTTGCCGTTCTGCTCGCTAGTCACAAGCTTGCCGGCGTTTTGGTAAACAAGCCGCGGCAACGGCACCTCAACGCTTGTTTGCGGAACAATCAAATATATTGGCTTGCCATCCTCCGTCTCCTCATAAACGGGTTCTGACGTGATACCCTCGCCTATGATTTTGCTCATTCGGTCAGGCAGAAAAAGTGATGACATCGCAATGGCAGTCACCATTATTATTATTAGGATTATGATACCCGTATTGGGTTTTAGATATTTTAATAATTTTGTCAAGCTCTCTCCGAAACGATGCTAAATATCATTTGACATTATACTATTATATTTTTAATTTGTCATTCAATTCCATAATCTTTTCGACATCGAGTTTTATAACCCTCCTGTCGTAAGTGAGAAGTCCGTTACACTCGTCTTCCACATCACTGACCTCGGTGTATACCGTAGCGCAAAGACCCTTGGGAATTAGCGGCAAAATCTTCGACTCAAACAGCTTTATGTATGCCTGCTGATAGCTCTCTTGGTCGTAATACTTTCTGTAGCCAAAGAATTTTTCATCGTTGTACATATGCCCTTTGGCTTGCAACGAATAGCCGCCGAACTCGCTGAGCACAAACGGTCTTTCGTCCCTCTTCATCTTTATGGGGCGGAAATAGATATGCGGGCTTTTGAAGTCTCCAATGCCCTGGTCGTGCCAACCGCTGGCATGGTCGATAAGCCTTGTGGCATCGTTTTGCTTGAAAAAGTCGTACGCCTTTTTGCTGTCGAACTGTCCCCAGCCCTCGTTGAAGGGCACCCATACGGCTATTGAAACGACATTAAACAGCGCCTCAATCATGCGTTTGGCGTCGACATAGTATTCCTCTCTGCCGGCTTTGTCCTGCCTTGAAAACGCCTTGTAATTGCTGTCGTCCATAATATTGCCTATGAACGGGCGTATACCTATGGTGAACATACTGTACTGCCCGCCGCCGTTTATCATGTCCTGCCAAACCAGCATGCCCAGTCTGTCACAATGGTAATACCAGCGCAACGGCTCGATTTTTATGTGCTTTCTGAGCATATTGAAGCCCATTTTTTTCATAGTGGCTATATCATATATCATAGCCTCATCGTCGGGAGGCGTATACATACCGTCCGACCAGTATCCCTGATCCAGCAAGCCGTTGTGAAAATACGGCTTGTTATTGAGCATTATTCTGGGGATGCCGGCTTCGTCCTTTGCAATTGAGAACTTTCGCATGCCAAAATATGAGCTGATTTTGTCCTGCCCATACTCTATTTCTAGGTCGTAAAGAAAAGGGGTTTCCGGACTCCAAAGGCAGAAATCGCCCATAGCGACATCTGCTTCGCCGTTGCTATCCAAAGCGCATTCTTTTACGGTTTTTCCTTGGCTCTTTATGCGCGCCAGCCCTGTGTCCGCGTTGCCGCTGAAAAAGGCTTTTATTAATACCGCGCCCTTGTCTATGTCGGTTATTATCTTTATTGATGTGATATGATTTTCGGGTACGCTTTCCAGCCATACCGTCTGCCATATACCCGATTGCGGAGTATACCAGATGCCGCCTCTTTTTGTGGTCTGCTTGCCTCTTGCTTGAGTACCGCTTTCGGAGGGGTCTGTAACCTCTAGAGTAAGCGTATTTTCGCCGCTTGTCAGGAGCGACGTAATATCAAATCCGAAGGGGAAATACCCGCCCTTGTTCTCGCCGGCGTACTTGCCGTTGACCTTTATCTCGCAACAGTAGTCGACTGCGCCGAAATTGAGAATAACCCTGTCCTTCTTGAAATCAGCAGGCAGTTCAAAGCGGCGCGAATAATACAGTATATCGTCCTTGGTGACGTTTTTTTCTACGCCTGAGAGTATGCACTCCGGTGAGAACGGCACAAGGATTTTGCCTTGATAGCCATCGAACTCTTTGCAACGCGGATATATAGCGTAATCCCATTCGCCATTCAAACAAAGATAGCTGTCCCTTTGTAGCTGCGGTCTGGGGTATTCGCTGAGCGGCATCGTCCTATCAATCTTCTCTCCGAATTCCGTAAAAAGTCTTGCCATGTTCCCTCCGATTTTTCTTTTACAAAAATTTCCCCTTGCAAAAGGCTTTCAAATGCTTGTGCAAGGGGCTATTTTTTGTGATTATTTTTTCATTTGGCTTGTTAGGCGTTTTCCCACTTGACGTATATCTTCAGCACAGCATCCTTAACAACCTCTTTAGCGCTTATTAGGACGCTGTCATCGGTTTTATTTTTGTAATAGCCTGTCGACATTCCCCTGCCTTCCACCTCATCTTGAAGGCTGGGAAGACTAGCTGCGGAAATGAATTCTGCGCGGAAATCTTTACTCGTAATATGCTGCTCCTCGCCCTGTCGGGTAATGCTATAAATTTGTATCAGCGGGAAGTTATGGGAGCCTCTCTCAAAAATATTCGAGGATTTGGCAACCTTGTCGCCTCCCCATGCAGTTGCGTAGGAACTGAGCACTGACTGACCTTGGCTGACGTTGACGTATACTCTCAAGTTCTGATGCACATAGAAGTTGAAGGAGCCTGCCTCTATTACGGGG
>JAQVME010000099.1 GCA_028703745.1 Clostridia bacterium | reverse complement strand
TTATGGCTCTTCCCGAAGGCTCCAAGTACGGATATAACGGAGTAATGGTATTTGCCGACTGCGCCGTCAACATAAATCCTGACGCGAAGGCGCTTGCCGATATAGCCGTAGCAGGCGCACAAAGCGCCAGCGCTATCGCCGGCATACCTCAGCCCAAAGTAGCTATGCTTTCCTTCTCCACGAAGGGCAGCGCAAAACACGAATTTGTCGACAAGGTAGTAGAGGCAACGCGGCTGGTAAAGCAAGCCAATCCCGATTTGCTTATTGACGGTGATTTGCAGGCCGATGCCGCTCTTGTTGAGAGCGTGGCGTGGCTCAAGGCCCCCGGCAGCGAAATAGGCGGACAGGCAAACGTGCTCATATTCCCTGATTTGCAATCGGGCAATATCGGCTACAAGCTCGTACAGAGGTTAGCAAAGGCTGAGGCAATAGGTCCTATTTGTCAAGGTTTGGCAAAACCCGTAAATGATCTTAGCCGCGGTTGTTCGGCGGCTGACGTCGTTAGCGTAGTTGCTATCACAGCTCTACAAGCAGAATAAACGGAGGAAAAATGAAGGTACTCATAATAAACGCGGGAAGCTCTTCTTTGAAATATCAAGTCATAGACATGACTACGGAAAACATGCTCTGCAAGGGTATTGTCGAAAGAATTGGTTTCGAAGGCTCTTCGCTTGTACATAAAGGCGAGGGCAAGCCGCTGGTAATAAAACAAGATATGTCGAACCATACTGAGGCGCTGAATATGGTTATTAAGGCGCTGACTGATGAAAAATACGGCATAATAAAGAATATTTCTGAAATAGGCGCCGTGGGGCACAGGGTGCTGCACAGCGGCGAGGATTTCAACAGCTCGGTGGTTATTGACAGCAAAGTCATCAGAATTTGCAAAAAGAATCAAGTCCTGGGCCCTCTGCATATGCCGGCGAATATCGCTTGTATAGAATCTTGTAAGGAAGTAATGCCGGACACTCCCATGGTCGCAGTATTTGATACGGGTTTTCATTCGACTATGCCGAAAAAGGCGTTTATGTACGCCATACCTTATGAGGACTACAAGAAATACAAAATAAGAAAATACGGTTTTCACGGCACTTCCCACAAATACGTTACCGGTGAAGCGCTGAAATACCTCAATCAGGAGCATTCGCGAATTATTACTTGCCACCTGGGCAACGGTAGCTCGATATCCGCTGTGGTTGACGGAAAGTGCGTAGACACATCAATGGGACTGACGCCGCTTGAAGGTCTTATTATGGGCACAAGAAGCGGCGATATAGACCCCACAGTACTCCAGTTTATGAGCGCGCAGAAGAACATCAGCGTTGACGAGGCGCTCAACATACTTAATAAGAAAAGCGGATTTCTCGGCGTTTGCGGAGTAAGCGACTTCCGCGATATGGAAGCTAAGGCAGAGGGCGGAGACACCAAAGCGCAGCTGTGCCTGGATATGTTCCAGTACCGCATAAAGAAATACATAGGCAGCTATATTGCCGCTATGGGCGGACTTGACCTGATAGTGTTTACGGGCGGCATAGGCGAGAACGCGCAGCAGGCGAGAAGGCTTATTATGCAGGGTCTGGAGTGCTTCGGCATTGATTTTGATTTTGAATACAACGAAACAGCGCCTAGAGGTGTGATGTGCGAGCTACATAAGGCCTCCTCAAAAGTCAAAGTAGTTATTATCCCTACGAATGAAGAGTTAGTCATAGCCAGAGAGACCATGGAGCTTATTAATAATTAAGAAACCGCCTCCAAAAGGTTGACAAAAGAAGGGTTGTATACTTATAATAACTTACATATGTATATAGACCTAAAGAATACAGCCGACGACAAGGCGTATCCGCTAAGCTTTTTGCTTGCGGTAGACGATAAGCTGTTTGCGGACAGGCAAATATCATTCAAGCGGACATCCGTTGAGGGCAGTTATTGCCGAATCGGAGAAACGCTTTCGGTAGAAGCCGTTATTTCGGCAGAAATAAGCTTTGTCTGCGATAAGTGCCAAAAAAAGAGCGGCACAGCCCTGCAAATACCCTTCAACGATGTATTTGACAAGGAAGGCGAGTATATATACGACAACAACATAGTAGAGCTTGACAAGGCGCTTACCGACGCAGTAATCTTGAATATGCCTTATCAGCTTTTATGTGAAGACGCGTGCAAAGGAATTTGTCCCGAATGCGGCTGCGACAGGAACATACGCGAATGCGGATGTAACGAGGCTACGGACGACAAGAACCCCTTTGCCATACTAAAATCTATTACGGGAGGTGCGAAAAATGGCAGTACCAAAGTGTAAAGTATCCAAACAGAGAGGAAATTCGAGATTTGCTAATTGGAAATTATCAGACCCCAATCTTAGCGAATGCTCGCAGTGTCACGAACTGAAACCCAGTCACATCGTTTGTCCTAAATGCGGTTATTACAACGGCAAACCCGTTGTCATAGCCAAAGAGAAGAAGAAGGACTAATTTTTCTTCTAAAAAACAATTCATCTATCCGGAATAAGAGGAGTTTTCTCCTCTTATTCGGCATTTATTTAATATTTATTCCATACTATACATACTCTACCTTCCGGAGGCAATTATGAAAATCGTTATAGATGCGTACGGCGGAGATAACGCTCCGTATGAAATAATTAAGGGCGCCGCGCTTGCCTTGAATAAGGCTGAGGGTTTCGAATTGGTGCTAGTGGGGAAACGCGACGCAATTGAAAAATCGCTGACAGAATTTCAGTGCGATACGGACAGACTCAGCATAGTCGACGCATCGGACGTCATCACAAATGACGATGTGCCGACGGAAGCCTTGCGCCAAAAAACCGATTCCTCGCTTGTGCGCTCTTTTGATTATTTGAACGGTGACGAAGAGGCGAAGGCTTTCGTTTCCGCAGGCAGTACGGGAGCCGTACTTACCGGCGCGGTGTTGCTTCTTAAAAGAATAAAAGGCATAATGCGCCCCGGACTGGCGCCGCTGCTTCCAGTTATGGACGGAGACGGGCAGGTCTTGCTGATTGACTGCGGAGCAAATTCCGACCCAAAGGCGCTCAACCTTGCGCAATTCGCAAAAATGGGCGCGGCTTTTATGAAAGCCGTATATAATGTCAAGAATCCTCGTGTAGGCTTGCTGTCTAACGGCACGGAGGACAAGAAGGGCAACGAACTAAATAAAGAGGCATTTCCATTGCTTAAGGACTCTGCGCTCAATTTTATCGGTAACATAGAGGGCAGGGATATATTGAGCGGAGTTTGTGACGTCGTCGTCGCCGACGGGTTCAGCGGCAATGTCGCGCTGAAAGCCTGCGAGGGCACGGCGCTGGGAATGTTTAAGCTCATAAAGGACGGCATCATGGCGGGCGGACTGCGCGCCAAGCTGGGATATTTACTTTTGAAACCCGTTTTCAAAGCAGTAAAGAAAAAGATGGACTACAACGACAACGGCGGAGCCGTACTGCTTGGTCTAAAGAAAATAGTCATAAAATCCCACGGCAGCTCCAAGGCAAAATCCATATGCGCCTCTATACTCCAAGCAAAACAAATGGTTGAAAGTAACGTCATAGAAAAAATAGAGGGGATTATTGCATAATTGAAGAATTTTGACATCCGCGCCATAGAAAAGACTATCGGCTATACGTTCAAAAACAAAAAGTTGCTGTTTCAAGCCTTTACACACTCGTCCTTTTCCAATGAGATGGGGCTTCCGTCTTATGAAAGACTGGAGTTTGTCGGCGACGCCGCCATCGGACTAGTAATAACAGTGGAGCTGTACGCGCGCTTTGCAGATCTGGACGAGGGCAAGCTTTCAAAAGCGCGGGCAAGGCTGGTATCCCGTCAGAGCTTCGGCAGTATCATTGACGATTGCGGCCTTATCGAATATATGCAGGTAGGAAAAGGCGATATTCAAGTCAACGCGCTTGAGAGCGTGCGCAAAAAATGCGACCTTTTTGAGGCTATAGCCGGCGCCATACTGCTTGACAGCGGCACCAATCTTGACGAAGTAAAAAAACTCGTGCTAAAATACCTTGCGGCGGATATCGAAAGGGTATTTGACGACGACACCTATTGCGATTATAAATCCGAGGTATTAGAAAAATACAAAAACGCGGAGTTCGTTTTCCGCGCCGACGGCGAGAACTTCGTCGTAACACTGCTTGTTGGCGGAAAAGAAGTCGCCTCCGCCAGTTCAAAAAGCAAAAAAGACGCCGAAAAAGCCGCGGCAAAAGCCTTTCTTGACGGCAAAAGCGTTTAATCACCCCCCATTTTATTTAGAAAATAACCTTGTTTGCCGATACTATCTTATCCGCATTTTTTCGATTGAAAAAATCATAATTAACAGTAATAATTTGCTTGACAATGAATATAATAGTGTTATAATAAATCTAGCACTCAAAGCATACGACTGCTAACAATCGTATAATTCAACTGCTAAAGGAGGGGCTGTAATGGAGAAGCTGTCAGACAGAAAAGAGAAGATACTTAAGGCCGTAGTCGACGAATATATAAAGAGCGCGACGCCGGTTTCTTCCGGAGAAATAAAAGATAAGCACTTCAACAACATCAGCTCCGCCACTATACGTTCCGAGCTGTCTACGCTTGAGGATATGGGCTATCTTATAAAGCCGCATACCTCCGCCGGGCGCATACCCTCGAAGGATGCCTACAAGCTCTATATCGACAGGTTCATGGTAAAAATTCCTCTCAAGCAGAAGGAAATGGAGCTTATTCAGAATTCTTTCAAGGAGAGGTTTGAAGGTGTTGAGGAGATAGTCAGAAGAACCGCCAAAGTAATTAGCGACATTACGAATTATACCTCGGTTATCGTACTAAGCAACATAAACAAAGTCAAAATAAAAGAAATCAAGCTCGTAGAGCTTGACGAACATTCGGCTCTGGTTATCATCATAACCGACAGCGGTATAATCAGAGATAAAGTAATAGCTCTATCTAATCCTATGAGTACGGTTTATGTTAAGGATGCCAACGCGCTTATCAACAAGATGTTTTCGGGCAAGACAGTAGCCGAAATAAAAAGTCCCGACGCCATCATAAAGAAGGAGCTTGCGGATTTTAAGGAGCTGTATGACAGCATTATAGCCATACTTGAGAGCTACGGGGGCACCAATGATTCAAACGTGTTTATCGAGGGCACCTCAAAATTCCTCGATTATCCCGAATATGACCTTGATTCGGCAAAGAAGTTTTTGACAGTTCTCGACACAAAAGAGAAGTTTGCAGAGCTTATCGAGCAGAATCAGGATATAGAGTTTTCTATCAGAATAGGCAAGGATGAATCCTGCGGTCTGGAGAAATGCGCCATAGTCACGGCGAGATACAAATTAAACGGCAAGGAGATAGGTCACGCCGGCGTAATCGGTCCTGAAAGAATGGACTACTCCAAAGTCGTTTCGGTACTGAGTTATGTGGGAAAAACCCTCGAAAAAATAGCTGACGGAGGCAACGATGACAAAGAAAAACAATGAGGAACAAACCAAAGAAAAGACAGCGCAAGAGGA
The DNA here is from genome assembly GCA_028703745.1 of Clostridia bacterium. Lineage (GTDB taxonomy): Bacteria > Bacillota > Clostridia > Christensenellales > DTU072 > DTU072. The sequence continues at coordinate 255 of JAQVME010000099.1, read as the reverse complement.
GGAAGTGATTTCTATACCTCTTGACAATATCGAAGACGATACCTCGGCGCTTGCGCAGAGAAAGGCAGACGAGTACAAGGACCATCTGCAACGGCTGCAGGCAGAGTTCGACAACTACCGCAAAAGAACGGCGGAGAACAGCCGCCAAAGCCGCAGCGATGGCATCTGCGACGTCATAGCCGAGCTGCTGCCCGCCATAGACAATCTCGAAAGGGGCATCGGCGCTGTCGCGGATACGTCGGCAAAAAGCGGAAT
>JAQVME010000098.1 GCA_028703745.1 Clostridia bacterium | reverse complement strand
CGACATAACAAATACCGGCGGGTATGACGGCGCAGAGGCGGCTCAAGTTTATGTCAAGGATGTTGAATGTTCGATTTTCCGCGAAGAAAAAGCGCTGAAGGGCTTTGAAAAGATTTTCTTAAAGAAAGGAGAAAAGAAGACTGTTTCTGTCACGCTGGACACGCGGGCATTTGCGTTCTACAACGTCAACGAAAAGGACTGGACGGCGGAAAGCGGTCTGTTCGAGATTCACATCGGCGCTTCGTCGAGAGACATCAGGCTTTGCGGCAACGTAGAATTCAAATCGCGTGATATTAGTATCCCAAACTACAAAGAAAAAGCGCCCGTATATTACAACATTGGCGCAGCAGGCAATATTCCGGATAAGCAGTTCGAGGAGCTGTTGGGTCGTGAACTAACCGAAAACAGAGCCTACAAGAAGGGTGAAATCGATTATAACGCCACTCTTGAGGACGTCAGATGTACGGCGTTCGGAAGGCTGGTCAGATGGGCGGCTTACACCTTTGCGGCTGTTGTTTTGCCTAAGGGCTCGCCGCTGTTTCTCAAAAAAATGGTCAAGATGTCATCTGTGGTTATGCCACTGAGAAGCATGTTCACCATGACGAATGGTCAAGTCGCCAAAGAAACAGTCGACGGCATAATCATGGCATTCAACGGCAAATTCTTTAAGGGCATCTTCAAAGCGTTGAAATCACTGCGCAAAAAGAAGGCTATGAAAAAATCGGAAATATATAAGAAATGAATATTGTCATAGCCAGCAACAACGCGCACAAAATTGATGAAATAAAGCAAATTATTGGGGAGTATTTTGACAAGATTTACTCTCTCAAAGAGTTGAGTGTGAACGTGGAAGTCGAGGAGACAGGCTCGACCTTTTATGAAAATGCGTTGCTGAAAGCGCGTGAAGTCAGCCGTATCACGGGTATGACGGCGCTTGCCGACGATTCGGGACTTGAGGTCGACGCCTTGAACGGAGCGCCGGGTGTATATTCCGCAAGATTCGCGGGGGAGGGCGCCACCGACGCCAAGAACAACGCCTTGCTCCTCGAAAAATTGCAGGGTATTTCCGACAGGAAAGCGGCATTTGTGTCGTGTATCATAATTTTTTTCCCCGGCGGGGGTACAATTTCTGCAGAGGGCAGAACTTACGGAGAGATAGGCTTCGCCGAAAAAGGCGAGGGCGGCTTCGGCTACGACCCGCTTTTTTATTCCTACGATTTGAAAAAAACCTTTGCGGAGGCTTGCTCAAACGAGAAGAACGGTGTTTCGCATAGGGGGAGGGCGTTACATGCCGTGCGGCAAAAGCTTGAACATTTTGCGGCGCAAAACAATATTTTATAGGGTGTGTAAGAGGAGTAGTCGCAAATTGTTTGAGACTAATTATATCATTTCGGTTGACAAACAGCATTGCTTTTATTATACTAGTTTAGCGTTTATGGGCGGTGCGGGTGTTGTTCAATGGTAGAATTCCAGCCTTCCAAGCTGGCCGCGTGGGTTCGATTCCCATCACCCGCTCCAAAAAATACGCGCCGCTTGCACCTTAAAAAAGAAATGCGTAGAAATCGTGAGCCAGTAGCTCAGCAGGATAGAGCAACGGCCTTCTAAGCCGTAGGTCGGGGGTTCGAATCCCTTCTGGCTCGCCATAAAATTTTTACGGTGGGTATAGCTCAGTTGGTTAGAGCGCCAGATTGTGGCTCTGGAGGTCGTGGGTTCGATTCCCATTACTCACCCCACTAACAAAAATTATTGATGGGGTGTAGCCAAGCGGTAAGGCACGGGACTTTGACTCCCGCATTCGTAGGTTCAAATCCTGCCACCCCAGCCAGATATTTCTGTGATCCATTAGCTCAGTCGGTAGAGCACTTGACTTTTAATCAAGGTGTCCGGAGTTCGAATCTCCGATGGATCACCAAAAAAGAACTAAAAAAAAACTATGCGACCGTGGCGGAATTGGCAGACGCGCTAGACTTAGGATCTAGTATCTATGATGTGGGAGTTCAAGTCTCTTCGGTCGCACCAAAACAAATATTGACCCGACATGCGGGAGTGGCTCAGTGGAGCGACGCGTTAAGCAAAAAGCATAGTATGCTTTTTGTAGCCAAAGCTCGTGAGCGGGCTGTCGACAGACAACCGCGAGGGAGGGAGAGCGTTGCCGACGTCCCGAAGTATACGAACCGAATTAGGATGAGATCCCTCCACTACGGTCGGGATGACATAGAAAGTAATAAACCAATATGCGGGAGTGGCTCAGTGGTAGAGCGTTGCCTTGCCAAGGCAAATGTCGCGGGTCCGAATCCCGTCTCCCGCTCCATGCAATAAAACACACGGCTTGTCCGTGTGTTTTGTTGTATCGATGCATTATTGGATTCGGACCCGAGAGGGCGCGAAGGGAGACAAGGACTTGCCAGTGGCAAGTCCGCCTGAGCGGTGCGAGGGCTATGCCCGAAGCAGACAGGGGTTTTGCTGCAAGCAAAAGACCGACGAATCCCGTCTCCCGCTCCAAAGACACGGCTTTGCCGTGTCTTTTGCTATACCCCACGGATAGCAAAATGATATATCCGAGCGGTACGATATAGCCTGCGGGCATTATGGATGAAAAATCGTCCAAAGCCTTCTGCCGAAATCTCTCCCTTGTTTTCTTATTAATAATAATTTATAATAAGTTTATCAAAAAAAATCAGAGGATATCATGGAACTGAATTTAGGCGGCACATGGAATATGCGCCAAAAAGGCGAAGAGAAGGTTTTTCCTGCAAAACTTCCCGGCACAAATTATGAAGCATTGATAGCTAATAGCATCATTCCCGACGTATTTTTCGGTACGAACGAGAAAGACGTAAAATGGGTTGGAGAGAAAGACTGGGAGTTTAGCAGACAGTTCGACGTCGATGCAAGCCTGATGGCTATGGATTTTATTTTTTTGAAGATATCGGGTGTCGATACGCTGGCGGATATTTCTATAAACGGACAGCTTGTCGCGCATACCGAGAACGCCCATACGGCTTATTGTTTTGACATAAAAAAATTGGTCAAAGTAGGCGAAAACAGCATAAGCATTTATATTTGCTCCCCGATAAACTATGTCAATATGGCACAAAAGTCCGAGAGGTTCCCGTACAGTCTTATGGGCATAAGCGGCTTTCAGCATATGCGCAAGCCTGCATACCATTTTGGTTGGGATTGGGGCCCTATATTACCGCCTTCGGGAATTACTGGCGCAATAATGATAGAGAGCTTTTCGAAGGCGTATATTGAGGACGTCGAGATACTTCAGCGGCACGAAGGCGGAAAGGTGACGCTTGAGGTTGCGGCGAATATACAATGTCTCAATTACAAAGGTTTGAAGCTGCTGCTTCAAGTCGCCGATGCAGGGCAGAACATTGTTTATCGCGAAAAGATACCCATTAGTTCGCTAACTACCGTCACCAACGTAGAAATAGAAAAACCCGAACTTTGGTTCCCGAACGGTTTCAAGGACAGGCAGACGCAACCACTTTATACTGTCGAGGTATCAATACTGCATTTGGACTCGGCAATAGATACAAAGCAGTATTCAATCGGGCTGAGGACAATAACGCTGGATACTAGTTCCGACGAATATGGCAGTCAGTTTGCTTTCTTCGTAAACGGCATACGGTTTTTTGCCAAGGGCGGCAACTGGATTCCGTCCGACAGCTTTGTCACAAGAATAAGCCCGGAGAAACTGGAATATTTGATAAAAAGTTGCGCCGAAGCAAATATGAATATGATAAGAGTTTGGGGCGGAGGCTATTACGAAAGCGATATGTTCTATGAGCTGTGCGACCGCTTTGGCATAATGGTTTGGCAGGATTTTGCCTTTGCTTGCCAGCCCTACCCGCTTTTTGATACGGATTATGTCGAGAACGTGAAATCCGAGGTAGTCAGCAACGTAAAAAGACTGCGCCACCACGCTTCGCTGGCGCTTTGGTGCGGCAATAACGAAATTGAGTCCATGACTTTTTCATGGAAATTCAACAAAAAGTACGTCAACAGCACGGAAGAATTTTTTTACCGCGTGTTGCCGGAATGTTTGGCGAAGCACGATAAACAGACAGCGTACTGGTACGGCTCGCCGTCGGGCGGCGAGTTCCTGAAAGACATAAATTCCGACAGTTGCGGCGACACACATTTGTGGCACGTATGGCACGGGCTTATGCCTTTCAACTATTATAAGAAGCGTTTTACGCGGTTTTGCAGCGAATTCGGCTTCGAATCCATGCCCTCTTTCGACGCCATAAAAACCTTCGCCGCCGAAAAGGATTTTTCACTGTTTTCAGACGTCATGCTGTCGCATCAGAAGTGCCGTAGCGGCAACAGCAAGATTATGTATTATATGGTGGACAATTATTGCATTCCCGACAAGTTTTTTGACCTCATATACATATCCCAGCTGGTGCAGGCGGAAAGCATAAGGCACGCCGTCGAGCATTGGAGAAGGCACGCGGGCAGGTGTAACGGCGCTTTGTACTGGCAGATAAACGATTGCTGGCCGGTGCTAAGCTGGTCGAGTATCGATTATGAGGACAACTGGAAGGCGCTGCAATACTTTGCAAAAAGGTTTTTTGCGCCCGTAGCGGTGTCGGTAGACAATGAAAAGAATAAAGTAGCGGTATTTGCCGTCAACGATTCCGACAAAGCCTTCGTAGCAAGGATAAACTGGCGGTTATGCTCCTTTGACGGGACTACGCTCGAGGAGGGCGGGCAGGATGTAGCCGTCGAGAGCAACAGCCGAGCCGTAGTCAACGCCGAATTGCCGATAAGTTTATATAACAAGCAAAAAAGACAGAGCTTCCTCTCGGCTGAGCTTGCAAGCGAGAGCGGTGAGATATTGTCGCAGTGCAAGCACTATTTTGTAAAAACCAGGCGGCTGAAGCTCAAGAAAGCCGATATAGCCGTGGATTTAGCGCCGGCGGAGAACGGTTATAAAATTACGCTTTCAAGCAATACTCTTGTAAAGAACATCATGCTATATATCGAGGGTATGCGCGCGCCTTTCAGCGACAATTTCTTCGATTTGGCAAAAGGCGAGAGCAAGGAGATTTTTTTCTGCGCTGACGGAGACAATGTCAAAGAAAGACTGACGCTTACTCCCTACAACAATGTAGTGGCGCGGTATTCGAGGCCGCATGAGAAGCTGATAAAATTCAAAATCGCCGCAAAACCGATAAATTTCGTTTCGCGGATATTGTATAAATTTGTATAGCAGGCTGCGCAAGGAGCATAATTTGTGGCAAATTGTATCAATCTTTTTGACTTTTGGGACAAAGGAATGTTATCATAAACTAATTCTAGGGGTGAATAATGACCATAAGTCAAAATCATAACTTTCTCGCCGTTTCAAAAAAGGCAGAAAAGTTCTTTTATTCGGACATATATATAGCTATCGTTACAATTATCGGAGCGCTAGGTTTTGCTTTCCGACTTGAACTGTACGCCATATACGCTATTGCGCTACTGGGGGCGTTGAATTGGGTGCTTTGCCGCGACCTTATGCCCAGCTTCCTTGCCATGGCAATTATTTCCATGACTCCTCTCTCAAGGTACGGCGAGGTGGGATATTTCATTCCGGACATACTTTATGTAATTGCTATTATTGCTCCCGCAGGCATATTGCGGATGATTATTTTTCCGCCGAAGTTGACTCTCGGCAGGTTCTTTGTGCCCACGCTTGCCGTCGCCGTTGCAGTGACGCTTGGAGGGCTTTTTTCTATAAAACTCAAGGATTACTTCGCCATGCCTGCGCTGTATTATACCATTGCGTTGGGCGTAGGTATGGTC
>JAQVME010000097.1 GCA_028703745.1 Clostridia bacterium | reverse complement strand
GGTGGCTGCCCGGCATTAAGTGGGGCTACCTTGACCAGCACGCCGACATCGACCGCTCTTTGACGGTAATGCAGTATCTTGAGGGCGCCTTTCGACGCCTATTTGAACTCAACGACAAGCTGGAACAAATTTATAAAGAAATGGAAACCGAAGCGGATATGGACAAGCTCGAAAAGCTGATCGTCCGCTCGTCGAATATCCTTGACACGCTAACGAAAGAAAGTTTCTTTGAGCTTGACAGCAACATCAAGAAGGTTGCCAACGGTCTGGGCATAGGCAATTTCGGTTATGATACCAAGGTATCGACGCTGAGCGGCGGACAGCGCGCAAAGCTGATGCTGGCGGGTCTGCTTTTGTCGGACTTTGACATCATACTGCTGGACGAGCCGACGAATTTCCTCGATATTGAGCATATAGACTGGCTGACAAAATATATAAACGAATATAAGGGCACGGTCCTTGTCATTTCGCATGACACAGAATTTCTTAACAAGGTATGCAACAACATAATAAGCGTCGAGGAACGCAAAATAAAAAAATATTCGGGCAACTACAGTGACTTTCTCACCGCAAGCGCCATAAGCGCTAAGCAACACGCCGAAGGCTTTGAAAAACAGCAGCAACAAATCAAGAAGATGGAAGAGTTCATTGCTAAGAACAAGGCAAGAGCCGCCACGGCGGGCATGGCAAACTCGCGAAAAAAGATGCTCGAGAAGCTTGACATTATCAACAAGCCCGTGACGATATACCCCGCCACCTTCGGCTTTCCCTATCTTGAGACGAATTCAAAAGATATGCTGATAGTAAAAAATCTTGAGGTGGGCTACAACGGCAAGGCAATACTTCCGCCGATAAATATTCATATGGACAGCCAGACGAAGCTATGGATTCGCGGCACAAACGGCATCGGAAAAAGCACCCTGCTGAAAACCCTTACCGGCAAAATTCCCTCCGTCAAGGGCAGGTTTGAATTCTCTTTGAGCGCAAAAAAGCTCTATTTGGAACAAGAACTGGAGTTCCGCAATCCGGACGGCAACGCTATGGCGTATATAACCGACGCCAGCCCCAGACTGAATATTAAAGAGGTGAGAACGCGGCTAGGCAACGTAGGCATCAAAAACGATCTCGCAACCAAGCCCCTTTCGACTCTCAGCGGCGGAGAGCAGGTCAAAGTAAAGCTGTGCGCACTTATGCAGCATCAGGGCAACTTTCTTCTGTTGGACGAGCCGACGAACCACCTCGATATTACCGCCAAAGATAGCTTAGCAAAGGCGCTTTCCGAATACGGCGGCGCAATAATACTTGTTACCCACGAAAAAGCGTTCGCCGAACAGGTATGCAACGATATATTTGATTTATAAAGGGCGGCTATTGCCGCCCTATATTTGTTTTCTTTGTCCGCTATAATTCCTTTGATAAAGCGCCCCGTCAGGCTTTTTGCCGCTTGTCAAGCAGCCATAAAAGTCGTTAATGAGCGCAATAGCGTCGGTTCTGGCTTCGTCCGTCCTCTCTTCTACGGTTTTTTCACTCATGACGCTTTCTTTATGGAACATAGGATACGGCGCACGGGTGTGATTGAGCCAGTCCTCCCCCTTGTGTTCTTTCATCGGGCGAATAAAAGAACTCAGGCACTTCGGCATACGCGCGACTTTCTCTACGCAACGCAAAAAGAGATATTTCATACCGAGGACATCGTCGGTTATCCACAAAAAGAGTTTCATAAGTCTCAAGGATTTTTCGGCGGTTTTCTGCGGCAGTTTCCTGTTCATCAAGGGCGCGACAATCTCTGAATAATATCTGCCTATCTCCGCTCTGTGCGCACTGCTTATGCGCAGGTTCTTGTGCGAGCGGTAGAGACGGCTGTTTTTCTTCAAGTTGTCTCTAATACAAATATAATCCAGCGCGCTTTCGAAAAGCACATGCATGTATTCTTTCTCGTTTTCCTTGTAAAACTGTGCTAAATCCAAAGCCTTTTGGATTATGTACGGATGAAGGTTGGCGTCAAGGGCATAATGACACAGTTGCCCCATCAGAAAGGCTTTCAGCGTGTCGGAAGCCTGCATTGCGGCATATTCTGCAGACTCGGCAAAAATCTTTTCGGCGACGAACTCATCGTGTATATCATAGCCCAGCATGGGCAGCGGCGCCTTCTCCAGACGAAGATAGAACAGCAAGTCCGGACCTTGCGCCCCGACATGGAAAGCGCGGGAATTCTTGTTGATAACCGACGCTATTTCAGGCTTTAAGTTCTCCAAAACGTAATTTGAAAAATAATAATGTACGACATTCGACGGCATATGTCCACCCCTAAAAAGTTATATTATTTATTATATCATATTAATTTTGCAAATAAAAATAATACTATGGTATTTTATCGGGAATTATGCTAAAATGATAACAACAATTTTATATAAAGGAAAGACTTATGAAATTCAAACTGTCAAAACTCGAAAAATCCTGGGTACTCTACGACGTGGGTAATTCTGCTTTCGTAATGATTATTTGTTCGCTGCTACCCATTTATTATAACGCCCTTGCCACGGCGCAAGGCTATAGCGAAGCGCAAATTACCGCCATATTCGGTACACTGCTTTCTTTGTCCGCCTTTGCCATAGCTTTAACGAACCCAATTCTGGGCGCCATAGCCGACAATAAAGGCATGAAAAAGAAAATGTTCTTCACTTTTATGCTTATCGGTTCGGCGTGCTGTCTGCTGCTCGGCATAAACAACAGCATTCCCTATCTTGCCGCCGTAATCATAGTATCAAGAATTGGCATGAGCGGTTCGGTGGTCTTTTACGACGCAATGCTGGTGGATATCACCGTCGAAAACCGCATGGACAACGTCTCCTCACGCGGCTTTGCATACGGTTATATAGGCAGCTGTATTCCTTTTACGCTATGTCTATTGCTTTATGTGCTCGCCACTATGCCGAAAGGCAACCCGATTCTGGGTATCGGCGAAAGCACCTCGATAGTCATCGGAATGGCGATCACCGGCATATGGTGGTTTGCTCTGTCCTTGCCCCTTCTTCGTAACTACAAGCAAGTTCACGGTGTTGAGCCCGCGAAGAACCAAATCAAGGACGCCTTCCGCAAGCTTGGTGTCACCTTCCGCAACCTCAAGCATTACAAAGCGGCTTTCCTATTCGTAATAGCCTTCTTCTTCTACATAAACGGCGTAGGCACTATTATCGGAATGAGCGTAGTATACGCCCAACAGGTGCTCGGCACCATAAATGCCGTCTTCCTTGTCATAGCCTTGCTTATGACGCAGGTAGTCGCTTGGCCGTGCGCCATCATTTTCGGCAGGCTTGCCGGCAAATACAGCCCGCGCAACCTCATACTTATCAGCATAGCAGGCTATATCGGCATAACCATATTCGGCGCATTCATGACTGAACTTTACCAGTTCTTTATAATGGCGTTTTTCGTCGGTTTGTTCCAAGGCGGCATACAGGCTCTGTCCCGCTCCTATTTTGCCAAGCTGGTGCCCAAAGAAAAATGCAACGAGTTCTTTGGCATATACGACATATGCGGCAAGGGCGCGGCAGTACTCGGTCCTGCGCTTATGGCGGCGGCGACGGCAATCACAGGCAGCCCGAGAATCGGCGTTTCCACGCTTATTGTCTTCTTCATTATTGGCGGCGTAGTGCTTCTGCGGTTGCCTAAGAACAAAGCTGATGCTCCGAGCGGCGGCTCGCTTGACACTTGCCCTTGCGCCGACGGCGGCGAAGAAGAGGCAGTCGAATAACAACTGTTACCAAAAACAAAAAAGCCGTGGCGTACGCCACGGCTTTGCTTTTTGTTATCGTTTTTTATTCTTTATTCATACTATCTTTGTCCAGTTTCTGTTGCAAATCCTGCTCAAATTTTTTCTTGCTGTAGAACGGGAACTGGCGGTATTTTGTTTTCATACGGAACTTTTTCGGGTCGATTTTTTCTATTAAAAAAGTTTTCAACTCCTCGTACGCCCCTTCAAGCACGTCGTCCGGCAGCAAATAAAAATGCGTGGCAACGCCTCCGTATATATATATCCTGTCCTTGCGGAAGGCGACCTTGTCGATATTTTGAAAGGCAAAATTCTCCGTGAAAACCTTTTCATTTTTGTCATTATAGCTGTCGGCAATGAAGCCCTTGTCGTTGAATATAAGAAAATGCTTGACTATACGCCGCTTTTTGTATTCGGTACTGTATCCGGCATACGCCGTCACAATAAAGAGCAGCACGGAAAATCCCATAAGCAATAAGGTAACCACAAACATCACGAATACCAGTATGCTGCCCATGCCTATCCAAAATAGCATCGCCGCGACGAAAAGCACAGCAAGCAATATTAATTCGCGCAAAGAAATATACTTGCGGATATAGAATAAGCTACAATTTATATAATGCTTTTTTTCGATGTTGATTTCTGCTCTGAACAATTATACCTCTTTAATAAATAAAAACATAAGCCGCAAAAAATTACAGCTTATGTCTTTTGCTGATTTATGACGGAATTTATATAAGATTAAAGACCTTTGCTCCGAAATATGCGGCTACTCCGAGAAAAGCCAAAGTCAGAATAACAAAGACTGCAAGCGCGCCTTTTGCTTTCTTCAGCTTCTTTGCGGGCACCATATCCACGGTGTCAGCCACTTCGTCCTGAGAAGTCTTGTCCTCAAAGACAGGCGCTTCGTATACGGGGTTGTATTCAAGCGCGCCGAACATAGAATTAAACCGCTCTCTCTCCCGCATATATGCGTCTTTATAATATGTCTGAAGAGTTTCGGGGGGAACTGACGTTTCTTTTGTCTCTATTTTGTCGATATCTTTCATTTCAGACTCCTTAACCGTTTTTTATACACAACATATTATACATATAAAAAGTATATATGTCAATACAACAAAATGCAAAACAAAGTAAAGAATGTTGAAAAACGGATTTTTTCGCCTTTCAATCAATAATTTTTGTCTACTCCCTGGTTTTTGTGATTCTGTCTGCCATCGTGCCGGCTTTTTTCCACAGCTTGTCGGACTTTGTTACCCATTTGTCAAAGCCCTCCGGCGACTCGGGATAGGCTTTATAATGCTTTTCGAGCGCTCCCGCCGTCATGACGGCTTTCAGCAGGGCTTTGACCGTTTTGAATCTTATATTTGCCGTAAGAAGTCCGCCGGCAATTTTTGACACGAGCCGTAATATTTCCGGTGTACTCAGCTTTGCCGCGAACTCCCTGTTCATTTTGCTCATGTCCTCACTATTGAATACGATATCCTTTTTGAATTCGTATTCGTTCTCCTCCGCGGTACAGTCCACGGCACCTATAAGCGTTGCTAGCAAGTTTGCAAAATCTGCGCCCTGGCTCCTCATATATTGGGTATTGATATCCCAAAGTCTTTGTTTTGTAGGATAATTGCCGTTTTGCATGGCAGCCGCTGCCACCTTTGCCGCTATGTCGCAAAGAATCCACGTGCAGGCTATGCCCTCTCCGCTGAAAGGTTTTGTTATGCAAGCGCTGTCGCCCAATGCTACGAAGCCGTCACCGACGAAGGAATACGGCGGCCGCCTGTACGGCGTCACACCCTTCTCTATCTTTTCTATAGTGTGCTCTGGAAGTGGCACAGCCTTGGCAAATTTCTGAAAGCATTCCTCGGCATACTCGTATGACAGATTGGCTCCCACGCCTATTATGGCGCCGTCGGGGTCGGTCTGGTGTAATGCGATTTATATTTATACTAACCGTTACTTCATCATTGTTTTTCAAAATGGAAGTTGTTATACCATTTACTGAAATTGTTGGACCAAAATATGCTCTTTCTGGTGTTACTTGTATAGA
>JAQVME010000096.1 GCA_028703745.1 Clostridia bacterium | reverse complement strand
TGTCATTTCGACCGAAGTAAAACGAAGTGGAGAAATCTCATCTATATTCTTCTCTTTTCAGAATGACGGCGGCAGCGGATTTTTGCGATATTTGAGATGGATTTTGAGTGAAAATGCAATCGACGTGTATAGGCGATACACGAGATGGCGTTTTCGCCAAAAGGCGCTCAAAGAGCGTGAAAAGACGCGGTTGAAAAGGCGGTGAGAACAAAAGCGCCAAATCGTGTGCTACCGCTGCGCGGAGTTGACAGTTGCCGTCAAACGTTAGTTGTGCGTGAAAACAGCCAATAAAAAAAGGCGCTTTGTTATCAGCGCCTTTTCTCTTATGCGTCTTCGCCAAGCATTTCAAGCTTGGACTTTTTCGGCGGTCTCGAGTCTCCGTGCTTTACTAAGAACATCAGCGCCGTGGCAATGATTACGCAAACCGCGGCATAAGCGAACAACGCATAATCACCAAGCCAGTCCATAAACAGCCCGCCGACAAACGGCGCTATTGCCTGCGCGCTCATCGTAGCGATATAATAGTATCCGGTATATTTCCCCACGTCCTCGGCTCTCGAAAGCTCAACAACCATCGGGAAGGTATTGACATTGGCAATAATCAGACCAAAGCCGGCTATCAGATAAAAAGCCGTAAATAGGTATTGCGCCGCTCCGCTGGGTCTTATGATAGCCCAAACCAAAATAAATGAGATCGTGGCGAGTATGAAGCCCAACATAACCGACTTGCGCCGCCCGATTTTTGCGGCAAGGTATCCCACCGGAATAAATGCAAGCGCCGAGATTGCCATACTGACTCCCGACACGACGGAAGCGATGACGGGAGAGAGGTTCAGGGTACGGGTTGTATATATCGAAAGATTGGAGGTTATGGCATTATAGCCCATAAACCACATAAATATCGATGCCAGTATAAGGAAAAAGCTGGTCATCTTTGCTCTGCGGAGTTTTTTGTCCTGCTCTGTTTCCGATCCTGCGCTATCCTGAATTATGGCGTCTTCTTCGTTGTTCACTCCGTATTCGGCGCAAATTTCTTCGCACTCTTTGACAAACTTGTTCTCGTTTACCAAAAGGAGGAATACCGTCATAAGCAGCAGCATACCGCCGCCTACCGTGGCGAAAATACCTATATAAGGATTGCTGCTTAGCATGAATCCGACGGTATATATGACGAACGCCAGCGCGCCGCCAAACCCTCCCAAAAGGTTTATGATGGCATTTGCTTGGGAGCGCACGGGTTTTGGTGTGACATCGGGCATAAGAGCAACTGCCGGCGAACGGAAAGTCGCCATACACACTAGCACAAAGAACAGTATAATCATATACACGACGATGCGTCCGGTGTTTTGTTGGGTGATTTGTTCATTGACCTGTTTGCTTAACCAAATATTGAGAGGCGATTCGACAAAGTTTTTGTATTCCTGAGACTTTGTATCTTGATTGACTTGCGAGGAAGCCAGCTCTATGAAATCCGTCTTGCCGAGATCGTTGTTGGAGAGATAAACCTTGTCTGCATACTCTTCATAGATGTATCCCCAACGCGCGTCGTCTATGTTTTGCTTAATCTCCGTACGTAGCACAGTGGCTTCTTTCAATTGTTTGTTGGCGGAGATCGGCACAAACACCATAAGCGCCACGGTTGCGATTGTACCGAGTACAATGAAAGGTGTGCGTTTGCCGAAACGGGATTTTGACTTGTCGGAAAGCTTGCCGAAAAGCGGCAGCATAAAGAGCGACAACAGGTTGTCAAGTCCCATTACGAGTCCACGCATTGTGTTCGACAGACCGAAAGCTTTCTCGAGAAGCATAGGCACCACAAAGTCATAAGCCGTCCAGAAAATCATAATGATAGCGAAAGCAAAGCCTACTTTTATGGTTTTTTTGTAATCTAATTTCATAAAAAGTCTCCAATATATGTAAGTATTCTTAAAGTACCAATATATTATAGGCGAAAAACAAGGTTTTGTAAATACCTAATATTTTTACGCGCCCGAGAGTCACCGAAATTTCAAAATATCTGCATGGTAACTACAGCCGGAAATGTTGTATAATTATTCTATCAAGAAAAACCGATAAAAGAAGTTATCACCAACAAAACGCCGGTTTCTATTGTTAAATACTTTTGTGAGGATATAGACGCGTAATACTTATGATTGACCAGAGTTTGGATCGTTATATCATCAAACTAAAGAACGGAGACAGCAACGCTTTCAACTATATCTATGACAAGACAAACAAGGCTGTTTTCTTTGCAATATATAATGTGTTGAAAGACAGAGAAAAGACAAAAGACGTCATGCAAGAGACCTACTTGACGGCGTACAACAAGATAGATATGTACAATCTCGGCACAAACTTTATTGCTTGGATTGTTGTCATGGGCAAAAGACTGGCGCTTAACGAACTGAAAAAATACGGAAAAGAATTCAATGTGGATTTCAGCGAGAACGAATCGCTATACGGCGAGTACAGTATGCAAGACAATTATGACACTTCTACCCTTGACACAGCAAGGAAAGTGCTGAAACCCGACGAATACGAAATCTTGGTGTATTGCGCAATAAGCGGCTACAAAAGGCGGGAAGTAGCAAAGATTATGAATATCCCGATAGGCACGGTAACCTGGAAATATAACAATGCAATAAAAAGAATAAAAGAAGAGTTAACCGAGAAGGAGGTGTAAATCATGAAAAACAGAGACATAATACGGGAAATAAAAAAGGAAGCAAAAGTTCTCGTTCCCGATATGAAATCCGAAATAATCAGCAGCCTCCCTCACAATCAAGCCAAGAGGACACAACGGGAGAGGCCGATCTATAAAAGACCCGTTTTTGCCGTCGCCGTAATTGTGGTGTGCGTGGCTGTCGCCCTGCTTATGACTTACATTTTTTATAATCCGCAAGAAATAATCGAGATTTCGGATAGTTATGTATCCGTCGACATAAATCCCTCGATCGAGTTGACCGCCGACAAGAACGATATAGTCAAGGCTATCCGCCCGATGAACACCGACGCTGCAGTCTTGATTTTCGGAGAAGACTTTTCCGGAATGAATATAGAGGACGCCTGCGAAAAAATCATTGCATTGGCGGTCGATACGGGATATATAGACGCCGATGGCGAAAACGCCATAAAAATTGTCGGCATAAACGACAACCAACAGCACGAAACTGCTTTGTCAAATAAGATTGCACAAAAGGTGCAGGCATATTTATCTCAGAATTCCATTTCGGCAAATATCAGCGCAACAGGCAACCCTTCAAAAGAAGTCAGGGAAGAAGCAAAACAGAACGGCGTCACCGTGGGCAAAATGGAACTCATTCGCCAATTGCGCGAAAAGAATGCCAATATTACTTTTGACGAAGCAAAAAAGAAATCCGTCAAAGAACTCAACCAATTGCTGAAAGACTATGACGAAGACACCATAGAAAATTTGCTCTCGGAATTTGAGACCGAATACGAGCAAGCCGAACAAGAGAATCTTGCGGAACTACAGCAAGAAATAACCGCAATAGAAAACAGGTATGCCGCCATAATGAGCGACGTTGGAAACATTCTATCTACGATAAATGAAGAAGAAGAGTTTGCTACTTTGCAAAGCGCCGTAAACAGTTTCAACAGCGCTTATCCCGAGCATAAGTTTACCGGTAAAATTTCCGTTCAGAGAAGAAATCAAATAAAAAATCATTTTGAGAACCTGTCTGAGACTTTGCGAAGCTCGTTAAATACTGAAAAGAATGAAAAACAAAACAACGCCACAAAACAGACGCGTCAACAGCTAAAAAACAGATGGAAAAACCAATACAATTCAAATTAAAATATTTTTTTTGAAATTATCCAACAAAATACTCCCGTGCCGTTGTTATTAGTTGTGAAGACCCGAAAATCTGAAAAAAAGGAGAATCACAAAATGAAAAAATTATTTATAAAGATAATACCGTTGGTTTTGATAGCAACAGTTCTGGGAGTTTTTGCAATCGGCTGCGGACAAGTCCCGGAAGATTCCGGTACTCCGGCGGAAGCGCAAACATACGTCAGTATCGCCATAAATCCCGAAGTCGAATTTACTGTCGACGAAAACGGCGTAGTATTGTCGGTAAACTGCTTGAACAGTGATGCCGAAATATTGCTGGCAGATGTGGATCTCTCGGGTATGCCCATCGAAGCCGCGACAGAAAGATTCGTCGAGTTGGCTACAGAAGCAGGCTACATCGATGTAACCTCCGAAACAAACAATGTTACAATAACCGTTATTGATGAAAACAGCGACACCGAGAACAGTATTGAGAACAGACTTGAGCAAAGAATTTACGGCTTCTTTGACAACAACGGCATATTCGGTATGGTCTCGAAAGAAACCTTGGAAGCATATGCCGAGCAAGCCGCCGCGCTTGATGTATCTGTCGGCAAAATGAAAATGATACTTAGAGCAATCGACCTCAATCCCGAGTTGACTCTTGAAGAGTTGGCGGCTATGGAGATGAAAGACCTTGTCAAATTGATAAAGAAACGCCACAGCGAAGACAAAATTGACCATACCGCAAGAGAGCAATTCAAAACAGAACTCGAGGCTTTGAAAACCGAATTCGCCGCTATGTTTACTCTCGGAGAAGAAATTGAAGCTTTGCAAGAGAGTTTAGAGACCTTTGAAGGTACCGAAGAAGAGAGAGCTGCGATAGAGCAGACCATTGACGAAAAACAAACGCAGCATGATGAATTAAAAGTGCAGTTCGAGATCCGTAAAGAAGCTATCATGGACGAGGCAAAGTCGGTGCAAAACCAAATTAAGGAACAACGCAAAACCGAGAAAAGGCAAAGAGTTGAGCAAAACAAAGATGCGAATAACGCTCACAAAGCTCAATTCCAAAACAACAGAGAGGCAAAGACCAATCAAGTCAGAGAATGGAGAGCCTCAAGGCAAGCAAACGGCAATTAAATGCCTTGCTAAATAGATTCAGCCTACAAAAGAGCATGCATAGAGTACAAAAGATGAGTTATTCAGTAGGAAAAAAAAACAGATTGCGCCAAAAGCGCAGTCTGTTTTTTTTATAGCCGACCGAACATAAAATATCGAATTAGCTCACATTGGGTTGGACTTGATAAGGATGAGATACCTCGACTAACGCTCGGTATGACATGAAATTTTGTCATCCCGACTGAAATGGAGGGATCTCATCCTTACCCATAGTTTCTCATATTGCTTTTTGGGCAACAAATGTTATAATAAAATATAAAGGTAGAATTTTCTGCCGACTGACTCTTTGGAGGCAAAATGAAAAAAGTATGCTTTGTGCTTGCCGCAGTTCTTATAACGGCGCTTTCCGCCGTCTCGCTATCCGGCGCGGCGTTTGCGCAGACCTATTCTCTGGAAGAAAGCGCGGCAGTACTCCCCGATAGCTTCACCTCGCCTTATATATCCCCGACAAAGGACCAAGGCTACCACGGCAACTGCTGGGCATTCTCTTCAATCGCTACTTTGGAATCCAATTTGAAAGCAATGGGGTACCTGAATGCCGATGATACCGAAGGATATTTTGATTTATCGGAACAAGCCATAAGCTTTGACCTCGTCATAAAATGCTCGGAATGCGGCGGTGAATGCTCCTTCAAATACGAGGACTTGATTTTTGTTTGCGATACCTGCGGGGCGCAAGGCTACGGGCCCAACCGCACAGTCAATGACCCGATGATGGAGGGCGGCTTTGAAGAAGTCGTTTGGGGGTATCTCACCTCCGGCCGCGGCGCGCTTAAGGAAAGCGACGTACCTTATTTTAGCGAACTGGATGGAGAACCTGCCGAAAATTTCGACGAATTGCAGTCATTTTTTAAGGTTACCGACATCGTTTCGGTAGTTCCCACGGTAGAAAATCTCAAAAGAGGCATTATGAGCTACGGCGCCATGACCCTG
>JAQVME010000095.1 GCA_028703745.1 Clostridia bacterium | reverse complement strand
AGGTTTATGTCGCCGTCGATATGCCCGGTGCCCTTCAGCAGCTTGGTTCTTATGACATTCTTCTTGCCGCCGAAAATATTAATGTGCAGCTTACCGTCTATATCGTTGCCGATTATCTCGCCTTTCGTACCGCTAATCTGCGTGCGTCTGTAGAACTTCTTAGAAAATGCCGTGGCGGTATGTGATGCCGTCACGCCGTCCTCAAAATTCATATTTATTATTTGGTGGTCAACTACGTTGTTGTCGCATTTATATACGCATCTGCCATAATCACCTTCGCGGAGAGCCTTATATTTTTCTTCTTTTGTCGAGCCTGCCTTGCCGGTTATGACGCGCCCGTTGAATTTCAAAAAGGTAGCCTTGAGAAGGCTGTCGGTTATGTAAAGCTTTTCGGCGTTGTAGGGGCACTCCACTTTGCAGTCGAGGCATCTGTCGGCGGCGCCTTCGGGCTCGTGCTGTTTGTTGAAATATTTCAAACTGCCGAAAGAGCTTACGGAAAGACACGGCTTGTTTATAAACCAGTACAGCAAATCAAAATCGTGGCAGCACTTCGCCATAATCATTGGCGCCGCCTTCTTCGTGTTGTTCCAATTGCCTCGCACATAGCTGTGTGCAAAATGGAAATACGCTATATTCTCGATATGGTTTATGGTGACGACATCGCCGATAACTCCGTCGGAAATAATCTTCTTTATGGTTCTGTAGTATTTTGAATAACGCAGTACGTGACAAACGACTATAGAGATATTTTTTTGTTCGGCCATTTGTTGCAATTCCAAACATTCCTCAATCACGGGCGAAACGGGCTTTTCCACAAGAATTTTGTCATAGCCAACCTCTATTGCCTGCTTACAATGTCCGAAATGGTCTCTGTCCTGCGTTGCAATGATTATGGCGTCGGCAATTTTGCCTTTTGCGAAGAAATCCTTCTCATCATAAAATCTTTGGGGCACGTTGTATTTGTCGGCTATCTCATCGGTGCGTACGGCGTAGTGGTCGCAAACAGCCTCCACCTCGATGTCTTTACAAAAAAGCTTGAGAATGCGCAGATATCCGCTTCCTCTCTGTCCAAGCCCCAGAACTGCAATTTTCATACCAATACCTCCGTAAAAATCTACAAGGATATTAAAGCACATTTAATAATAAAAGTAAATACTTGTGATCGAAATCAGAGCAAGCTACTGAATAAGCTCGTAATGTTTGAGCTTATCCTCCTCTTTGGTCGAAATATTTCCGTATTTCAAACCGGCTACCTCTTCTCATTTTATCGGGAATACGTCCAGTCCTTCCGGCTTATTGTTAAGTCGTTGTCATAAGGTCCTTGGTCTATCAAGGTATCCGCCGCAAGCTCTCCGAACAAAAAGCCGTCAATCAGCTCGCCGAGCAGCAGCCCGTCGGCATCTATGTACGGGTCAAGTCTGTAACCAAACAACGCGCCGCTTTGTATGAGTATTTTTATAGCGTTAAGCGCAGCCGTGCCGTTAGCTTCGGAAAGAAAGGACAGGCTGCCCGACTGCAAAAGCCGAAGCGAATGCAACAAGCCTTCCAACAAATTGCTGGATATAAGCGACAGCTTGCCTTCGACGAAAAGCGCCTGCATACTACTTTCGAGGTCGACAGCGGAAAGTTCGGGTTGCAATTCTCCCAGTTTGCCAAACAAGTCATAATCTACCATATAATATATAGCGCTATAAAGCGAGTATTTGACAAGTCTGCCTTGCGCGCTGTCGGCGGTTATGGCTTCGTTACCTCTGTAGTTCGCTTTGAGTAAGAACATAAACAGCTCCCATACCGTGTTGTATTCTGTAAGCGGCAGTTGCACTCCGTATTGGCTGCAAATGCTCTCCACACTTTGAGTTTCGGCGCCGTAAATTGGCATATCGAGAACATCTTGAATGAGATTTGAATATATGTCCTCGGCAAGTAGCGCCGCCTCCGGTGTGGAATTGTCTATGCTCAGCTGGCGCAACAGGCTTTTTATGGTGTTTTCGTCGAATTTGCCGGTTATCTTATGGCGCATACTTTCGTCGACAAAATCCGATGCAAATTTATAGAAATCCTTTGTAACTGCAGTCTTTTCTGCTTGGCTCAAATGAGATGGCAGATAACTCTGCTTGACAGATGAAAGGCTTTCTGTGGAAATATAAAAACTGTTATTGTACGCCTTGAAGCTTCTTATCGGCATGGGAAAATTGGTTAACGACGCCGTCTCAATGTCATAAAGAGTATTGCCGTCCTTGGTATAGCTGGTTATATCTTGAGAATGCAAATGCCCTGTAAAAAGAATATTCAAACCGCTTTCAAGTAGCGCGTCGGCGACCTTTTCGTTGTCGTTGACCAGACTGTTTTCGCTACCCAGCGTTTTATCAACGAATTGACCCAAATGCGCAAGCACGGGAAAGTGAATCATTCCCACCGGAGTTTTGCCATCCTCTACGGCTTTTTTGACGGCGTTTGTGCACCACGAGAGCAATTCATCCGTCATATTCGGAGAATGCCTTCCCGCGACATAGCCGTCATCAGTGCTTATCTCATAATAGGAGCAATCAATAGCTATCAGACGGTATTTTTTGTTGAGGTCGGCGGTATAAGAAAGACTGTTTTCGTGTCTGGATAACGCCTCGTCATACCCGAAATCGGCGTATATTTCTGCAAACTCAGCATCGTCTATGTTTTCGGTTGTTTCCTCAATGCCGTTTACAAAGGAGTGACTTCTATTTCTTATATCGTGATTGCCGGCAATTACGAAAGCTTTTTTTCCGGAGGCTTCATACCTCGAAAGCTCTGCCGCCACTGACAAATGCGACTTCTTGCCTCCGTCATCGGTCAGATCGCCGCTAATCAATAAAAAATCGTTATCATCGGCAATGCAGGTGTCAATCGACGTTTTGAAAATTGCCTCTGAAAGGTGTACCATCTTTTGTCCGCCCCAAGTATAACGGGCAAAATCTTCGGAGCTGCCGCCGATCTGCTCTTCCGCCATGACGTGCGTATCGGACATCACAGAAACGGAGAGTTCAGAGGGCTTATGTTTGACAAAAAACACCGCCAAGGGCAACGCTACCAGCGACAAACCCACGACTGCGCTAATTGCCGCGGTAATAATCCTTATTTTGCTTAATTTCCCCACATCTCACCTCCTATATTTATAACAAACTCTTGTAACCCAGCATCTCAAGATGCTTTACGCTCTTTGCTAACTCTGTCAAGGGCGTTTTGGTCTTTTGCTCGATTGCGCCGTAGTCCACGCCGCTTTGCAAGCAGCTTTCTATCACCTCGGAAAAGTCAATTACGCCGTCGCCGAGCGCAAAATCGGCTGCCTTCCTCGACACACCCGCAAGTCCGTAATCCCTGAGATGCACACCTTTAACTCTGCCGTCAAGCTTTTTTATCAGCTTATCGGCGGCAAAGCCGCCTTTTGTCGCCCAGTAGGTGTCGATAATAAAACCTATTTCGAGGTTGTCGCTTAAAATGTCAAATTGCTTTTCTCCGCCTCGTTTCAAAAATTCAAAATCATGGTGATGGTAGCAAAGGCTTATGCCCTCGGCGGCGTACCTCTGCCCGAGCGCGTTAGCGTTAATGCAAAACTCCTTGAGCGCCTTATGGCTCCCCACTATGTTTTCTGTAGGCAACACTGAGATAACCGCAGTTTTGCAGCTCGTTTTTTTATGAAAATCCAATATACTATTGAAATCGTCTTTGAGAATATGGAACTTTATTTGCGTGGATATAACCTCTGTGCCGTATTTTTCTTTGGCATTTTTGAAAATCTCCGCGTTTTCGGAATTGAACTCTATCCTAGCGGCTTCTATTTGCCGCAAGCCCAATCCTGCAACGGCTTTCAATGCGCCGTCCAAATCTTTTTGCGCCTGTTTTCTTACCGTAAAAAGCTGTAAACCTATTTTCATAATATCTCCAAATTTATTTCTTTTCTTATATTGTTTTTGTAATCAACAAACCAGTTCTTTCCTCCGCACCTTAGCGTCATCGTTTCGGCTTGTCTTTCGGTAAGCGAGTATTTGCTCTCAAAACGTTTGTACTGAGTATTTTGAGCCTCGCCGTCTACCTCGAAAAGTCCGTCATACGCCACGTCAATCTCTTCTCTTTTTGAGATATAGGTTACCTTATCCGAATTTATGGATACCTTGTTAGACCTTATTCTGTTACAGAATTGTTCGAAGGTTTCTGTATCTGTATCGGACAACTCCGTAACATAGCTGTGATACTCGCCGCCGTGGAGTACCAAATCGAACTCGTTGCCCAGCTGAATTCCATTTATTTTCTCGACCAATCTGTCGTGCTGGCAGAGCAACGCTGCGGCGTATGCGTCATACGGACGGTAAGACAATTCTCCGCTTGCTATCATAGCCAGTAGCGTCTTGCCCTTTCGTCCGAAGACATAATTCCCTTCGAGACTAAATTCGTCGAACTTCTCTTTGGGCATATATGCATGTGTAATGTCAGATATAAAGAATTCGGCAAGGCGTTTTTTTTGCGGGATTTTATAAATTGTAATGTTTATGTTTTTGTGTTGGACGCTCATCGGCTGTCTGCCGTTGCCCACCCAATAGCCCGGAGAAGCTGCGTGCTTTTTTTCGCTGGCATCATCGCGCGCAGGGTTCGTGGTATAAACCGCCAAGTCGGGAGCGAGGTTCGCCGTCCATATATGCCCTTGAGCGCCGCACATATCCACCCCGTGTTTGATTGCCGTAGTCAAAGTATAATGAGCATTTCTGTAGCAATAGACATTTCCGCGCTGAAGCGCTACACCGTTTGGCATCAGCTCGAATTTTTTGCTTAATAATTCGGGCACACGAAGCAACCTCAATAATTTAATATTGATAAAACGAAAGGGGTTCACAAAGATATTGCGAAACATTTTGTTTCGGGATAAGAATTTCAGTGTGTTTTCGATGACTTCCGGATTTGTGAAGCTTTCGTTGCCCATTTGCGCCATAATGCTGTTGTAATCTTGTCCGATAAGCCCGAATTCTTTGAGTTCCGAGACATTTAGTCCCGAAGAGGCTTTGATTATTGTCGGTTCTTTATCAAGCGCCGTATCGTAAACGGCATCAGGCAGCTTATAAAAACCTTTTTTATACATAGCAATAAAGTTCTGCAATATTTGCGCGTCTACGCCTACCAGCTTTATGGTTGTCTCAACGTCGTCACAGCCTTCGGCAATTCTTTTTTCTATCTCCGATCTGGCATTAACGAGAGTTTGGGTATCCGTATGACCCCAAATAGCCGCCATAGCGCTTCTTATGCGGTTGCCGTACGTATCGCTTGATTTATTGTCGCCGTACATTCTGCTGCTTACCGGCACATAAGTATTGTTGACGGAGTGTGTCGCGACGTCGAACCACAGAAGGTCTAAAATTATCTTCATTCGATTGACCGATTCGGCATCTTGGGAATATTCGATATAGTTCGCCATCGGCGCTATATTCTCTGCATAATAATTGTTGCTATACCATTCATAAAAGCCGTAAAGATATTTTTGCTCCATCCAGTAGTTAATGATTTTGAGCGCCTTTTGCATATGCTGAGCGCCCGTCATGCCGCTGTTTGTAAAAACCTCGTCCGACCATTGTTGCCCCGCGAGGTATTCGCTGACGGCGAACAGAAGTTGGTGGTTCTCCGACCAGAAGCACATACTGTCCTCGCCAGGCTCGTCCATATTGTATTTGAAATCTATGAAAGTCTTTTTTATCAGACTTTTTACCCTCTCGGACAGCGCTTCTCCGCAATCTCTGTAAAGCCGAAACAATAGCTGACAGCGGAAATCCGCGCAATCGTAACGTCCGTTTATATATTTTATCGACGGCGCCAAGCTTTCAAGTATATATTCCTCGTCAACCACCGTGCCTTCGGGAATCTTGTCGGGCTCGGTGAGATAATGGTAAACCAACGACAGACCGCTCGGGCTGAGAAATTCAGTCGGCAAATCCGGA
>JAQVME010000094.1 GCA_028703745.1 Clostridia bacterium | reverse complement strand
TTCCGCCGGTACTGCGCAATATTACGTCAACATTTATGGCAAAATGCCCACAAAAAAGTGCGTTATTCTCGGTTCGGGTGACATCGGGCTTATTATGGCAAGAAGGCTGACGCTTGAGGGCGCCGCCGTCGAAGGCGTTTATGAAGTAAAGCCTACGCCGTCGGGACTTACAAGGAATATTGCGCAATGTCTGAATGATTTCAACATTCCTCTCCATCTTTCGCATACCGTGACGAAGGTGTACGGCGAGAGCAGGCTTGAGGCCGTGGAGGTGGCGCAGGTTGACGAAAAAATGCGCCCCATAAAAGGCACAGAGCGCAAAATAGAGTGCGACGCGCTCATTTTGTCTGTCGGACTTATACCCGAGAACGAGGTAGCAAACGCGCTTGACATACCTATTCATAACTCGACGAAGGGCGCTACTGTAGACCAGACCTTTATGACAATGAAAGAGGGCATATTCTCTTGCGGCAACGCCTTGCACGTAAACGACCTTGTGGACTATGTCAGCGAGGGCGGCGAAATAGCCGGCAGGAATGCCGCCGCCTGGCAAAAGACAACGCGCACGCTTATTGATATCGCCGCGGACAGGAACTTTTTGTATATTGTTCCGCAAAAAATTGATATTTCGTCGCCACTGGACAATATCAGGCTTTATTTCCGGTCTAACAGGGATTTTGACAACGTAAAACTTGTTATCAGCATTGACGGAAGAACCTTCAAAACAAAAAAGTATGCGCATTTGCGTCCGCCGGAAATGGAAGCGTTGCTGCTTGATTTTTCAAAGGAAGGACTTGCCACGGAGAGCAAAATAAGTCTTTCCATTGAGGAGGAAACGAAATGACACAGCTAGTTTGTATTGTGTGCCCGAACGGTTGCAGACTTACCATAAACAACGACGGCGAAAATATAGAAGTACTCGGCGGCAAATGCCCGAAGGGCAAAGCTTATGCCGTTACAGAAATGACCAACCCCACGCGCAGCGTGACCACTACCGTAAAAACCGTTTTTCCCGAAGCGGGAGTATTGCCCGTTCGTACCAACGGAGAGATACCCAAGGCGAAAATTTTTGATTTTATGAAGGTTATCAATTGCTTTGTACTTGATAAAAGAGTGAAAAGGGGCGAAGTAGTATTGCAAAATGTGCTTGACAGCGGAATCGACGTTATAGCAACCAGCAATATGCTCCAAAAATAAGGAGGGGATATGAAAGAACCATTGATTTTGGCTTTTGATTGCGGCACGCAGAGCACCAGAGCCATTCTCTTCAACAAAAACGGTGACATCGTCGGAAAATGCAAGGTGCCTTTTGAGCCGTATTTTTCCTTGCGCGAGGGCTGGGCGGAGCAGTATGCAGAGGTATACTGGGAAAAATTCGTCGAGGCGTCGCAAACGCTCAAAGCCAAGCTTCCGGACAAGTGGAAAGATATTATTGCCGTTTCCGTCACGACTATGCGCGACAACTGCGTATGCGTCGACGAAAAAGGAATGGCGTTGCGCCCGGTCATACTTTGGCTGGACAGAAGAGAAGCTACGCCTGTCAAGCTTCCGTTCAAAAATAAGTTTATCTTCAAGCTTGTGGGCATGTACGAGCCCATGATAAAACAATCTATGGTCACCGCCAGCAACTGGATAAAGGAATACGAACCGGATATTTGGAAAAAGACCTACAAATATCTGATGTTCTCCGGCTATATTAACAACAAGCTTTCGGGGAAAATGGTCGAAAGCATAGCCAGCATGATTGGACATCTGCCGTTCGATTACAAAAAGAAGGAATGGATGACGCCAAGCTCTCTTACATATCCTGCATTTGCTATCGAGAAAGAGAAGCTGTGCGAGCTGGTTGAACCCGGTAGCGTCATCGGCGGCATAACAAAGGAAGCCGCAGAGCAGACGGGCATACCCGAAGGCACGCCGCTTATTGCGGCAGGCTCCGACAAGGGCTGCGAAACTTTGGGCACGGGCTGTACTTGCGACGGCTGCGCCTCGCTGTCCTTCGGCACTACTGCAACGGTGCAATTAACCACCGACAAGTACGTCGAGCCATCGACCTTTATGCCGGCGTATCCCGCTATGATAAAAGGCAAATACAATCCAGAAACACAGATATTCAGAGGCTTCTGGATGGTAACGTGGTTCAAAAACGAGTTTGCGCACAAGGAAGAACTCGAAGCAAAAAGACTGGGGATTTCTCCCGAAGCTTTGCTGGACAAGGTTCTTGCGGATATTCCCGCAGGCAGTAACGGACTTATGCTACAGCCGTACTGGTCGCCGTCGCTGAAGGCTCCGGAAGCCAGAGGCGCCATAATCGGCTTCTCCGACAAACACACCAGAGCGCATATCTATAAAGCCATAATCGAGGGCATAGGCTACGGGCTTGTGGAAGGTCTCCGCGAGATGGAGAAAAGGGCAAAGTACAATATAGAATACCTTACGGTATCGGGCGGCGGCAGCAGCTCCGACGCCATATGCCAAATTACTGCGGATATGTTCGGCTTGGCCGTAAAGCGGGTTCAGACATACGAAACAAGTGGTTTGGGCGCCGCAATGATAGGTTTCGTAGGAGCAGGGGAATTCAAAGACATTTCGGAAGCGCAGAGCGGTATGGTGCATTATACCGATGAATTCTTTCCCGATATGGATAACCACAAAATCTATATGCTGATGTACGAGCGCGTTTATAAAAAAATGTACAAGAGAGTGCAGCCGCTTTATGGCGAGTTGCAACAAATAAATAAATTATTGCAGGAGGACAAAAAATAATGGCAACAAAACCCTACAAGGGCTTCTCACCCGACTGGTATACAGATACAGCTCCGGAAAAATCTTACCGCTCAGTTTTCAAATGGGGCGATCCCGCCGCTTACAAAGTGCCCAAAGAGAACCTGTATAAGCTTGTAAAAGAGATTTTCGGGCTTTCCGACGACAATTTCAAACAGAGAAAGGAACTGGGGCTTGAACCCGTCGAATACGACATACCCGTGACGCTTGACGACAAACATTTGAAGGCTCTCGAAAAGATAGTCGGCGCCAAAAACATAGCCACCGACAATTATAGCAGGCTTACGGTAGCTTACGGGCAGACCATGTACGACCTTATGCGGTTGCGCAAAAAAATCGTCGAAAACGTGCCCAATGCCGTGCTTTATCCCGAAACAAGGGAGCAAATCACCGATATCGTCGCATATTGCAACGAGAACATAATACCCCTTTACGTTTACGGCGGCGGCTCCAGCGTTACAAGGGGCACCGAATGCATGAAGGGCGGAATTTCGCTCGATATGCGCAAAAATTTCAACAAAGTAATTGAATTTAACCAAAAGAATCAGACGATAACCGTTCAGGCAGGCATGATGGGACCGGCGCTTGAGAAGATTTTGAACGAGGCGCCCGAAACGCTGAAGGGAGCCACTGAGCGCTATTCGTGCGGACATTTTCCACAATCATTTGAATATTCGTCCGTAGGCGGCTGGGTCGTCACGAGAGGCGCGGGACAAAACAGCACTTATTATGGCAAGATTGAGGACATAGTGCTTTCGCAGGAGTACGCCACGCCCATAGGATACA
Organism: Clostridia bacterium; assembly: GCA_028703745.1. Lineage (GTDB taxonomy): Bacteria > Bacillota > Clostridia > Christensenellales > DTU072 > DTU072. The sequence continues at coordinate 2,433 of JAQVME010000094.1, read as the reverse complement.
TAAAGACCGACAACACGCCGAGAAAGGCGACGGGACCGGACGTTGGGCATATTATGATGGGCAGCGAGGGCACCTTTGGCGTGCTTACGCACGTAACCTTACGTATTTTCAAATACCAACCCGAAAACAGATACCGTTATAGCTATATGTTCAAGTCGTGGGACGACGCTATGAATGCGTGCAGAGAAGTTATGCAGGGTGAATTCGGTATGCCCTCTGTATTCAGAGTATCCGACCAGGAAGAAACTCAGCTAATGATGCGTATGTACGGAATCACCGATTCGCCGCTTGATACCTTGCTCAAAATGAAGGGCTTCAAGGACAATGAAAAATGTCTGCTGCTCGGTTTCACCGACGGAGAAAAGAAGTTCGGCAAAAACATAGCCAAGAATATCCGCAAGGTTTGCAAGAAATACGGCGCAATGAGTTTGACCGGCATAGTCACAAAGAGCTGGGAGCACGGCAGGTTCACCGACCCGTATCTGCGCGACAACCTTCAAGATTTTGGCATTATGATAGACACTTTGGAATGTTCGGTGAACTGGGACAATATGGAGCAGGTGCACCTTGATGTGCGGAAATTCTGCAAATCCCGCCCCAACACTATCGTTACAACGCACATTTCGCATATGTATCCCCAAGGCGGCAACCTGTATTTCATTTTTATTACACCGCTGGAGGATTTGCACGAATTCAAGGAATATCACAGCGGCATACTCGACGCCATCCAAAAGAGCGGCGCGGCAATAAGCCATCATCACGGCGTGGGCAAGCTCTTCGCTCCGTGGCTTGAGGGCTATCTCGGCAGAACGCAGTACAGCATATTCAAGGCTCTCAAAAAGCATTTCGACCCCAACGGCATAATGAACCCAGGCGGCACGCTGGGACTTGACCTTGAGGAAAAGGACAAAAAGTTTTTGAGAGAATACAAATAAAGCGAGAAATCTCATCATTATTCTTTATTTGGATGAGATCCCTCTATTCCGCTATCGCTCCAATCGGGATGACATTAAGATATGTCATTTCGACCGAAGTGGAGAAATCTTATCCTATTATAAGAAGCTGTTTCGAAAGAGACAGCTTTTTTCGTGGATAACAATGTATTTATGATTTGCATATACTATTCAAGCAATCTGTATTTTTTTGGGGGAATTATGGGCTTTGTAAATTATTTCATATCGGGGATTACTGCAGGCGGCTATATTTCGTATTTGGAAAACTGCCTTGAGGGTATTGAAAAGACGTATTTTGTCACGGGAGAGGCGGATTATGCGCCGCTTTCCGCGCACCTGTTGAAACATTGGGAAGCTCAAGAATACAATCTTGAGTATGCGCACAACCCGTTTATGAATTTTCCCTATGAAGCAATAATAAACAGAAGCTTGAGTACCGCCGTGGTTTTTAATCTCAATCCGCAATCGCCGTTGTTGTTTTCAAAACAGAATGCGCAAACGCTGGATTTGAACAGATACAAAAACCCTGACGAATACAAAAAGCGTCAAGATACACTGCGCCAATTGTATCAAAACAGGCAGAGCTGCAACGAGTCGGCGTATTTGTATTTTGCCAGAGCGCTAAAGGTTCACGACGAATGGGAGAAGATATATATTGCCAATATGGATTTTGGCAAGTTAGACAAGCTGACTGCGAGTCTGTGCCAAAACCTGATAGGGGAGAACCGTGCAGATAAACAGGCGGCAATAAAGCACCGTTTCCTCGGCGCTGCCACGCCTGAAGGCGCCAAGGATTTTGTGCTTGACATAACAAAAAATGCAGAAAGAAGGTTTTTTATTAAAGGCAGACCGGGTAGCGGCAAGTCCACTATGCTGAAAAAAATCGGCAAATACGCATCGGACAGGGGCTTCAAAACAGAAATTTACCATTGCGGCTTCGATTCAAATAGCCTAGATATGATAAACGTGCCCGAGCTTTCGGTATGTATTTTTGACTCAACGGCGCCCCACGAGCATTTTCCCCAAAGGCAGGGCGACGAAATCATCGACGTCTACAAAATAGCCATAGCCGCCGGCACCGACGAGAAATTTAGCAACGAACTAACCGAAATTCATCAACGTTATGCCGCAGATATAAAGGTGGCTACTGCATACCTGAAAACGATGCAGACGATAAACCGTGAAATTAATGCTATTTACAAAAGATGTTGTTCTGTAGAATTAGGTAGTATTCTAAGAGATTTTTTTAACATGCCATAAGTATGACTTGCGTATTATTTATCAATAAATACAAACTTTGTTCCTAAGCACTCATTCCAATGTAAAGCAAATGCCTTGTCTGCTTCAGCCTGAGATGCAAACGATGTAATATAAATAGTTTGTGATGAAGTCCAAGATAAGAACGCAAGTTCTCCGATATAGGTACAATTTGGTGGAATTATCAAAAATTTTAAACCGGTACAGGCTCCGAAAGCATATT
>JAQVME010000093.1 GCA_028703745.1 Clostridia bacterium | reverse complement strand
GTGTGCTCTTCCGATCTCAGTTTGAGAAGGAATATATACCGATTGAGGTTACGCTCGACGGCAGGGTAACCGTATTCAGGAACGAGCAACCCGCGAAGGCATAATCGCCTATTTCGAGCAGTCCTGACGGAAGGGATATAGAAGAGATGTTTGAGTTTATGAAGGCGTAGGCGGCGATGTATTTTACCTGCGCCGGCACTACAACGCCGAGCTTTTCGGAGCTGCCTTCTTTCTGCCTGTATTTCAGCAATACATTACCTATATATATTAATATGTCTTCTTCGTCTTCAGGTATTTCTCTGTTGTACCACCGCGTAGTTTCAAGCGCGCCTGCAGCGATTACTTTCAGAGCGCTGTTGCCGCCCGTCGTGATATTCTCAAGTACCGTGCAGCCTGCAAAGGCGTCGGCTTCCAGCGTAACCAACGTGTCGGGTATGATCACGGTGGACAGGTTGTTGTCGCCGAAGAAGGTTCTGGATTTAATTATGGTAAGAGAGGTATTTTGCAGATTGACATTTGTCAAAGCGCTACAACCTTCAAAGGCGCCTGTGCCCAGCGCATTTAGCGCCGAAGGCAGCGTAAGTTGCGGCACTTCAATATCCGTGCCGAGGCCTGTACAGCCGTAAAAAGCCGTATCACCGATCACTTTGACGGCATTGCCTAGGAAGACAACCGACTGCAACGTGGTGTTCTCTCTGAACGCGTTTTTGCCTATAAAGGTGACTCCGGCGGGTATACGTATTTTTTCGAGATTGCTGCAATATGCGAACGCGCCTTCCTCTATTCTTTCTAGTTTACTATCTGCGGTAAAGATGATTTGGTCAAGAGCGCTGCTATTGAAAGCGTTCTTGTCTATTATCGTAATATATTTGGGCAGTTGAACAATAAATTTCTCTGCGCCGGGGTTCTTTGTGCCTTTGTATTCAACAAGCACCGTGCCTACCAGCACAAATTCATCCTGCTGGTTGAGCCATGCCGTTCCTGCGAAAGCTTCGGCGCCCACCTCATTTATTTTGCTGATATCGGAGGAGCCGAAGTCAACGTTAATTAGCGAAGCGCAGTTGTAGAAAGCCCTCTCGCCTATGAATTCAATATACTGATGGAATTCAACAGTAACAAGGTCGGAATCATTGGCAAAAAGCTGAGCTCTCAGCGCTATGGTATTGCCCGGCAACGTTACAAGGTTTTGGTTCTCTTGCTTCAAATATTCCAGTATTAATCTGCCGGCGATAACAAAGTTCGCTTGGTCGTCTGCTTTGCTGTCGGCGTACCACGCGGTGTCCTCAAAGGAATTTATTTCGGCAAATCTGAGCTGGCTGTTTTGCGCAAATTCTATATTTAGTTCGGCGCAACCTTCAAAGGCGTAAGCCCCTATGCTGCGAACGTCTTGCGGAATTAGTATGCTTTCGAGATTTGTACAGCCCGCGAAAGCGTTCTCTGCAATATCAATAACCGACGAGGGAAGCACTAGGCTTGTCAACCCGTCCATTTCTGAAAAAGCGCCGGCGCCGATATACTTCAGGTTGTATTGACCGTTGCTGTCGGCGGCAAACCTGATTTCGGTTATGCCGTCTCTGCCAAGGAATGCGTTTTCGCCAATATAAACAAGCGGATATTCTCCGAATACCGAAGGAATGACAAGTCTGGTCTCAGTTCCGCTGTAGGTATTCAAAACATAACCGTTGAGGGATGAATTGTAGGTGAGATCGTCAATAGTCAGCGAGCCTTCCTGTGTCTTAACCCATCTTGCGCGAAGTATAGTGCTGTCGCTTGTTCTGAAGGGATATTCTACGGGTAGCCATGCTGAAGGCGTCGCCTCGTACATCCAGCATACGAAGATATAACCGGGATAAGCGTCTTTGAATGCCGCCGACATATCGTCGCCATAGAGAACAGCGGCTTTGCGGGAGGCTACAGTCAAGTTCTTCATGGCTTCAATGACCTCGCCTTCTCCGTCTTCGTTGGCGGTGAAACTGATCACGGGAGAATCCTTCTGGTCTCTGATTTGCGCGGCATACTGGCTCCACTGTGTCCTGTAGGCATCGGCAATGCTGCCGTCGCTGCTTTCAACATAAATATATACGTACGGTTCAAAAACGTCTGTGCCTATTGTGGCGGGTGTTGCGTTCCATACTCTGAGATAAACCAGCGAGTCGCAATCGGCGAAAGCTTCATTCCCCAGCGCGAGAGCGCCGGCGGTCAGCCCTACTCCTACACGTGCGGGCAAATCAAGCACGGGAAGCGCCGAGCATCCTTGGAAAGCCGAAGCTCCGATGCTGACAAGCGAGCTTGATAGTACAGCTTTTGTCAGCGATACGCAACCCATAAAGGTCTCCGCGCCTATAGTCTTCACCGAAGAAGGCAAAGTTATTTGCTGCAATTCGGCGCAGTCCTTAAAGACTGCGGCGCTAAGGTCGGTTACTGCCGAAGAATTCATCGAGATTGAAACGAGTTTGGAATTTTCAAAAGCCGACGCGCCTATGGTATGAACAGAGTTGGGTATAGATATACCGGTGATGTTGGTGTTTCTGAAGGCGCCTTCGCGTATAATCTCCAGCGATTGCGGTAGGGTTATGCTAGTTAGCGACGCCGCCGCGGCGTTGTCAAACAGCCCGGTCTCAAGTACCGCCACACCCTCGGGTATCTCCAAGGAAGTAACAGGCACGGGCGCGCCTTCGCTATCGAAAGTGTCTTTGTAGGCAAAAGCCGTGTCTGATATTGTTATTAGATTTCTAGATGTATACCAAGGAGTGTCGTAAAAAGCGTTGATATTTATTACGCTGCCTGCGCCATTGCCCGCCTCGGCTCTTTGAATGGACGCAAAGGAAATATCATTAAGCGCCGTACAGTTTGCAAAGGCGCTTTCGCCCAGCAACAGCAAGTTGGCGTCTATTTGTACTGATTCAAGATTGTTGCAATTCGCAAAGGCGTATTCCTTGATAGCAGTTACCGTCAAACCGCCAATAGATGCCGGTACGGTAATCGAGGTTTTTTGACGGTCGGCGGCAACGATAAGTATCTTGCCATTATTTATTACATATGAAAGACCGCTGACCTCGTCATAAAGGCTGGAGGTAACATACTCCGCGGGCTTGACTTGAGCCGCCGCAAATTGCGACAGCGCAATGAAACTGTCCAGGTGTTCCGTAGCGACGTACAACCGCCACAGCGAAGCGTTCAGCGGGTTCTTGTCTACATTTGGCGCGGCGCCAAGAAAATCTATGACTGAAACAGACATAGAATTGAACGCGTCGTCTTCAAGGGTGGCAACAGTCGAGGCAACCGTGAGGTTGGCGATTATTGCGCCGCTGAATGCCGAGGTTTTTATGGTGGTGACGTCTTCTGCTATGGTGTATTCTTCCGACACTTTACCGGCGGGATATACTATAAGAGCTGTCATATCCTTACTGAAAAGGACGCCGTCAACCGAAGTTAGCGTCGTATTCTCTGACGATACTTCAATACTCTGGAGTTTATGCGCGTTTTCAAAAGCTAGCGCGCTTATGGTTGACAACGTCTCGGGAAATACGATATTTCTTAGGTTGTCACAATCAAGGAAGGCATAATTATTTATTTCGGTAATACCCTGTACTGTCTCATCCGCTATGGCTGTTGAGAAATTGACACTTGTTAACGCGGAACAATTCGCGAAGACCAGAGGTTCAAGCGCCGACAGCGTCGAGCCTAGAGCTACCGTTGTTAGCGCATCATTGTTTTCGAAGGCTCTCTCGCCGATTGTGACAACGGCGGGGAGATTTATTTCTACAAGCGCAGTGCTTGCAAAAGCCAACCTTTGTATGTCCGTAAGGGCAGCCGTGCCTGTGACGGCAGTGAGGTTTTCGCAGCCGGCAAAGGCGTGCTCTCCGATGGTGCTGACCCGGTCTGCTAAATCAATAGACGTCAGCCCTGCTCCTGTAAAGGCGCCCGATGCTATTGTTGTAACCGAAGCGGGTAACGTTATGGAAGAGAGCGCCGCGCAACCTAGGAATACGTCCGCGCCTATCGTGTCAAGAGCGTTGCCTGCCGCAAAGGTCACAGCGGCAAGCTTCTCATTCATAAAGAATGCGCTTGAACCGATTCCTGTGACGGAAGCTGGTATTGATACGGATGTAAGGAATAGGCAGTCGGCAAAAGCGCCGGCGCCGATAGTTTCGAGAGCAGAGGGAAGCTGTAGCGCTCCCGACAGCTTGGTTCCTTCAAAAGCGTTGGCGCCAATGGTTTTGATGTTTGCTCCGAAGAATACTTTTTCTACGTTCTTGCCGGAAAAGATTCCGCCGTCTATGCCCGTCACGTCGGCTCCGCCGAATTTGTCGGGTATGTATATAATAGCGTCGGAACCGGTATAGCCGGTGACTGTTCGCTTGTTATTGATATCGGGATCGGAATAGGTCAGTTCGCTGTTGCCGTTTATGGTGTCAACCCATTTTGAATAGATGGTGTCAGGCGCGGTAACCTCATAAGGCAACTCGAGAACATCGCTTAGCGCGGCATCACTATATATTCCAAGCAATATGTTGCCCGGCTTCTGCTTTAGTTCGGCAAGATTATCGGAGGTGATGACGTCGCCGTAGCTTTTTTCGACAATTTCCGAGGAAGCGCCGTCAAAGAACGTCAACGTAATAGATTTCGGGGTGTATTGTGCAACAAAGACCATGTCACTTGTAATATTTGTGAGCGAACCTCCGCTCCATTCTCCCAAAAAGTCGTGACCGGTCTTTGTGGGAATGCTTGCAGGTGGAGCGGCGCTGTCACCGTGGTTTACGCTGCCGGAGTCCAGAATTGCGCCGTTATAATCTTTGAAGGTTACGGTGTAAGAGAAGATGGCTACTTCTGCCTCAACCGTTAAATCCATAGTAACGTTCGAGTAGGAGTTCTTCCATCTTATGAAATTGTAGCCGTCCAGCGCAAGCTTAGCCTTGGCGGCATTGGCTTTTACGGCGTCGCCATTGTGGTCGACGGGTTCGCTAGTCAGTTCAATCATTTCGTTGTTTTTGTTTTTGTATTGGAAAACAACGTTGTGTGTTACATACTCGACTCTCATCGATACTATTACGTCGTTGTTTACTATGAAGGTTTCTGTATTCAGAGGGGTGTTTCCGACCATCCATTGCATAGTCTCGATGCCGGAGCCGGAGGGAGGTGTATAACTGACGGCGCCGGGAATACGGTTGCCGTGCGCTACTTCAATGGTGTCAATGGTTTGATTGTTGAAATCCTTGAAGGTTACTGTATGTATGGGAATATTCTGTACGTATCTTGCTGTTACTTCTATTGAGTCTTGTATTGCAGATAGTGTAACCGCCGCGTTGTTGGAGTCAACCCAGCCGTCCGCTACCTTGCCGTTAAGAACGGGATGCGTCGGAGGTGTGACGCGTCCGCCTTTTATGGTGACAATCTCTTTTATTAAGTTGCCGCTGGTATCTTTGAAGGTTACGGTAACTAGCTCGGCGTTGTCATCAAATATGGTGACGGTGAAGCTCGTCATCTTCTGCTTATACATAAGGTTGATGGTGATACCTTCGCCGCCTTCCTTGAGCTTTTCTCTCGAGTCCGTCGTAAGCATGACGGATGAAGCGTAGATTTGGCTTTCGTTGCCTTGCGAGTCGGTTACGGTAATAGCGACCTTGGTAATATCAAAATCGCTGACTTTGACATTTTGCGGAACAGTATCTTCGACTACGCTGATGCTTGCGACATCTACTTTGTTGCAAGCCGAAAGAGTAAGCAAAGACAGGGAAACAAGAAGTAATAGAATTAAGAGAATTCTGAGCTTTGATGCCTTTCCCTGCGCGAAGTGATTTTTCATTGTGGACCTCCAATAGCGTCAATAGATTTAGCTTTAGATTCGTACATATACTGCACAATTATAGATATATCAAATATAGCACAAGCTAAAACAAAAATCAAGAGCAATTTAATGATTTTACTTATAAATTATATAATTATAATTATTTATATGTGGCAAAATTTGACACAATTTGCAGACTTTCGTTTGCAATTGCTTTGAAAGAATTGTATACTAATTAATAAAAGATAATGTCTAGGAGCGGAAAATGGATATCAACAGCCT
>JAQVME010000092.1 GCA_028703745.1 Clostridia bacterium | reverse complement strand
CAACGCCATAGAAGAGACAAACCGCAGACGGGAGTACCAGCAGGCGTACAACAAAGCCAACAATATTACGCCTATGACCATAAAGAAGGACGTTGTAAACACGCTTATGATAAGCAAGAAGACCTCGAAGAATCCCGAACTTGAAAGTATGAGCCGTAGCGAAATAGTCCGGGAAGTCGAGCATTTGACCGGACTGATGTCCGTTGCCAGCAGCAGTTTGGATTTTGAGACATGTATAAAACTCCGAGACGAGATTACTCTGCTAAAAAAGAAATTAAAAGAAAAACCTGCCGGGAGATGACGGCATTTATTGGTTTATACCGCAAGAATAGACTATAATAGATAGAACGGATAAAGAAGCTATCTTCCGAACGAGGAGCATTCTGATGAACAGCAACATAGTAGTAAGGGGCGCAAAACAGCACAACCTCAAAGACATAAACGTCACTATTCCCAGAGACAAGCTGGTGGTTTTTACAGGTCTCAGCGGCAGCGGCAAGTCCTCGCTGGCATTTGACACTATTTTTGCAGAGGGGCAGAGGCGGTACGTCGAGAGCCTTTCTTCTTACGCCCGTCAGTTTCTCGGGCAAATGGACAAGCCCGATGTCGAAAGCATAGAGGGGCTGTCTCCTGCCATTTCCATCGACCAAAAAACCACGTCCAACAACCCCCGCTCGACGGTGGGCACAGTGACGGAGATATACGACTATTTGCGACTGCTGTATGCGCGAATTGGCGTGCCGCACTGTCCGGAATGCGGCAAAGAGATATATAGTATTACCATCGACCAAATAACCGACAAGGTACTGTCAAGGGAAGAGGGTACGAGAATAATGGTAATGGCGCCCATAGTGCGAGGAAGGAAGGGCGAATACCAGAAGCAGTTCGAGAGCTTGCGAAAGAACGGGTATGTCCGCGCCAAGGTGGACGGGCAGATAGTATCGCTTGACGAAGAAATAAAACTTGAGAAATACCAAAAGCATGATATAAGCGTAGTCATAGACCGGCTGGTCATAAAAGAAGGCATAAACCGCAGATTGAGCGACAGCATCGAAACGGCTTTGAAACTTGCCGAAGGACTGGTAAGCGTTGATTATGACGGAAAAGAGGAGCTATATTCGACGAAATACGCCTGTCCCGATTGTGACATTACACTGGGCGAAATTACGCCGAGAATGTTTTCTTTCAACAGCCCGTACGGAGCGTGTCCCAAGTGTATGGGGCTCGGCTTCCGTAGCGAAATAGACATAGACAAGCTCATTCCCGATAAGAGCCTCAGCCTCAACCAAGGCGCCATAAAGGTCGGCGGCTGGAGCCTTGATATGGGCAGAATCTCGAATATGCAATTTCAGGCGCTGTCAAAAAGGTACAAGTTCTCCATGGATACGCCATACAAGGAGTTGCCCGAGCATATTCAAAAAATAATTATGTACGGCAACGACGGCGAAAAACTCAAGATGGCGTGGCAGTCCGAGAGGTTCAACGCCGAATACAGCGCCAGCTTCGAAGGAATAGTAAACAACCTTACAAGGCGGTACTCCGAAACCTCTTCAGAAGGCGTAAAAAGGGATATAGAACGGCTTATGACCAGCCAGCCTTGCGAGGAGTGCGGCGGAAGGAGATTGACCAAGCAGGTGCTTTCCATACGCATAAACGGCAGAAACATAAACGAGGTGACAGACATACCCATAGCCAGATTGCCGACGTTTCTAAACGGTTTGGAGCTGTCAAATAGGGACAAAATCATATCCGCGCCCATATTGAAAGAGATTCTTGCAAGAATAAACTTTCTTATTGACGTCGGGTTGGGATACCTGATGCTTTCACGTTCAAGCGGCACGCTGAGCGGCGGTGAGGCGCAGAGAATACGGCTTGCCACACAGATAGGCAGCGGTCTTATGGGAGTGCTTTATATCCTTGACGAGCCTAGCATTGGCTTGCACCAGAGAGACAACGGCCGCCTTATCTCCACGCTGAAAAGGCTGCGGGATTTGGGCAATACGCTGATTGTCGTCGAGCACGACGAGGAGACCATACGCGCGGCGGATTATCTTGTGGACATTGGTCCTTTGGCAGGAGTGCACGGCGGAGAAATAGTAGTTGAGGGCAATATTGACGACGTTATGGCGTGCGAGAGGTCGCTAACGGGTCAGTTCCTTTCGGGGAAGAGGTTTATCGCTATGCCCGAAAGGCGTAGAAAACCCGAAACCAGATTTCTCAGTGTCACGGGCGCCAAACAAAATAACTTAAAAAGCATCAACGTAGATTTTCCTCTAGGCTGCTTGAACGTTGTTACCGGAGTCAGCGGCAGCGGTAAATCCTCCTTAGTCAATGGCATACTGTTCCCTCATTTATCAAACGAACTGAACGGTTCGAGGCTGAATGAGGGAAAATATGACGAAATAGCAGGACTGGAGCATTGCGACAAAGTCATAGCCATAGACCAAAGTCCTATAGGGCGCACCCCAAGGTCCAATGCAGCTACTTATACGGGCGTGTTCACCTATATCCGCGAGCTGTTCGCTATGACAGCAGAGGCGCGGGCGCGAGGCTACGGCGCGGGAAGGTTTTCCTTCAACGTAAAAGGCGGCAGGTGCGAGAACTGCTCCGGCGACGGCATTATCAAGATAGAAATGCACTTTCTGCCCGACGTGTATGTGCCGTGCGAGGTGTGCAACAGCCGACGTTACAACAGAGAAACTCTTGAAGTAAAATACAAGGGCAAGAACATTTATGAGGTGCTGGAAATGACCGTCGACGAGGCGTGTGATTTCTTTTCAAACATTCCGAGAATTTTCAACAAGCTAAAAACCATACAAGAAGTCGGTCTGGGCTATATCAGGCTCGGACAGCCCGCCACGACCTTCTCGGGCGGCGAGGCGCAAAGAATAAAGCTGGCTACAGAGCTGAGCAGGCGTTCGACGGGAAAGACTGTCTATATCCTCGATGAGCCGACCACCGGTTTGCATATGGCTGATGTCGAGAAACTCATTTATATGCTACAAAGGCTAGTCGACGCTGAGAATACCGTCATAGTTATCGAGCACAATCTGGATATTATCAAGATAGCCGATTATGTCATAGATCTGGGTCCCGAGGGCGGCGACGGCGGCGGCGAGCTTATTTGCTCGGGAACACCGGAACAGATAGCGCAATGTAAGGGCAGCTTTACGGGAGAATATCTGAGGAAGGTATTGACAAAGGAATAAAAAACCCAAAATCAATTATGCTATGGTTATGTTAGTAATGATAGCACGCTCCCTGATTATATTATTGTTTTTAGTCATAGGTTTGCGCTTTATGGGCAAGCGCACCATAGGAGAGTTTCAGCCCTTTGAATTTGTAATAGTGCTGGCGGTGGCAGAGCTTGCCAGTACTCCAATGCAGGACGTTTCTACTCCCATTCTTTATGGTTTGATACCCCTTTTTACGGTTTTTATCGCGCATTATATTATGACGCACATCAGCACAAAATGCATAAAATTCCGGAAGTTTGTTAACGGTCAGCCTATGATAATCATTGACGGTAACGGCATCAATTATGAAATTTTGAAAAAGCTCAATCTGAACGTAAACGACATTCTTGAAATGATAAGGGGGCAGGGCTATTTCTCAATTGAAGAGGTGAGCTACGCTGTTATTGAGACCAACGGCAAGCTTTCCGTATTGTCAAATGACACCGCCGAGCCGCCCCGAACCGTACCGGCGACATTGATAGTAGAGGGTAAAATAATGGGTGAGAATCTTGCGATGATAAACGGCAAAAAAGAGAATCTCGAAAGAATCATTCGAGACAGGAAACTAAACGTCAAAGACATACTGCTGCTTACCGCCGAATCAAAAAAGATTTTTATACAACCTAAGTACGGCAAATACGTCACGTTCGAGGTTACCCATGAAATCTAAGCTGATAATCGTAATAATTGTCGGCGCGCTTATGCTTGCCGGCGGCATATTTGAACTGATTTATATAAACAACGCCTTTGAACAGCTGGAAGAAAGGGTTGACGAGCTGCTTGAGGACGAGCAAATTGACCTTCAAAAGATTGACGAAACGCGGCAATGGATTGAAAAAAAGCACAAGGGTTTGGAGTTCTTCATTCCCCATTTTGAATTAAACGAGGTGTCTGTACTCTACAACGAAATTACGGGCGCGGCGCTTGCGGGTGACGACAAGGCCGCAATAACGTTGCTTCACCGACTGAAAGAGTATTCGGTAAGGCTAAATGACGTGTATAGCTTCAGATTCCAAAACATAGTATAAGGTCGAACGCCCTGAAGGTAAGATATGCAACCGTCATAATGCAGGCATGTTAATCAGCGCCGAAGTAATGACATACCGGAGATCTCCGATAAGCTTGGTGCGCGAAGGGGAAGGGGTGTCGAGCGCGGAAAGCCCGCCTGTCAACAGGTCGAGCAAGCTTATATACTCGTCGCTGGCTGTCTTTTCTTTGTAGAGCTTTTGTTTTTGCTCGACAAGTCCGGCTTTGGCAACGGCGCATATTTCGAGAAATTTTGCTTCATAGATTGAACCGTCCTCGAGCTGCGAGGCAGCGCTGACAAGCTCGCGCAGGGTTTTGCATATATGTTCATATAGGGCTTCTTTGACAAGTATCCTTTTGCTCAATACCTTAGTTTGCGCGTTTTTTGCCGACACGGACTTCGCGTCCTCCTCGTTCAGATACACCGAATACACGACGATATAATCCTCTTGCTGAAAAATATACCCGCCGGCGCCCGACTGACGCACCAGAAGCGACTGCGCGTACGCCTTTTCACGCTCCTGAAAGCTTTTTGTCACCAGATAGAAGTCCTCAGTCTTTTCGTTTGTTATCCATGCGCGCATGCCGGCGAATATCTTGCCCTCATAAAGGAAGTTTACGGCAAACAGCGATGCGACAAGAATTATTACGACTATGAAAAAAAGCGCCTTTTTTCTCGACTTGCGGTTTTTTTTCGGTTCCGAACGCGTGTCTTGTTTCTTGACGGGCAGGCTTTTTTGCATATAATTCCGAACATAGAACTGCGAATAATCAATCTTCGACATAATACATTATATGACTGCCTTTTTTTGATATAACCTGACAAAAACCGTAACTATATATAAATTTTTTATTACTTTTATAAAATTTTTGTATATAATGTTATATGCTAAAAGACAAATGGGTTTTTAGCCGTCTTGCAAAACCTTTTGCAATGTGTTATCATTTATGTTAATCAAGCAATTATGAGGTACTTATGGACAAATGGGATAAGAGATTTATGGAAATGGCCGAGCTTGTCAGCAGCTGGTCATCTTGCTACCAAGAAAACAGGCAGGTGGGCGCCATAATAACCAGAAACAAAAGAATTCTGACGACAGGCTACAACGGAGCCAGCAGCGGAATCGTGAGTTGCAAAGAAAAAGGCGAATGCATGAGAAAAAAACTCAATATTCCGTCGGGCACCAGACACGAACTTTGCTACGCCGTGCACGCCGAGCAGAATGCCATAATTCAAGCCGCCAAGATAGGCGTGTCCGTTGAGGGCGCAGTAATGTATTGTACGCATCAGCCGTGTACCATTTGCGCAAAAATGATAATAAACAGCGGCATCAAGAGAGTGGTATTCAAAGAAGGCTATCCCGATGATTTTTCGTTGCAGCTTTTCGAGGAAGCCGGCGTAGAAATACAAAAATACGGCGAACTTGAATAATGACTGCCCGTAAGGTATAAGAAAGCCGAGAATAAGAAAAACCGTAAGCAATGAGGGTTATGAGAAAAAGATTACTGTATACTATAGTAGCTATTATGGCGGTGGTATTTTCTGCCGTTGTTATCGTGCTTCCTATACATTATTACAAAGCCAAGCACAGCAGTTATTCCGGAGAAAACTGGCAGCTCGGCTACGCCCGGGAGGAAATAACTCCGACTGACTACACGCAAAAACAATATTTTTTGTCGGGCAACTTATCTTTTGTGCCAGACATTATGGAGCAATGCGCCGACGGCATGTTCGTAAGGGCAGTATGTATGAGTGACGGCAGGGGCGGACTTTCGGCGCTTGCCGTAATAGACGCCAAATCCGTAGCGCATAGCCATGTGGCGGGAATCAGAAGCGAGCTTGCAGAATTCGTG
>JAQVME010000091.1 GCA_028703745.1 Clostridia bacterium | reverse complement strand
TCCGAAGACTCTTGAATCGAATATCGCCATGTCGACACGAATCGGTGTGTCGAGCAGCCTTATTGCGGCTATACGCGACCCTATGCTTACGGTGACGGCGAACGCGTATTTTGTAGCGTCGGCACTTGATTCTTCGGCAGACTACTGTGACGTCACGCTGACTTGGATGCCTGTCGGCAATCCTGCCGACAGCAATAATGTCTCAAAAACTCTGCCCTCTGCAATACTAAACGCCACCAGAAACACGGGCGCGGTGACTTTAGGTAGCATAGGTGCCGGAGCTATGCTGCGGCTGGATTTCAACAATTTCCGTCAGGCTCAGCTCGCTTATGGAGAAAGCGGAGGCTGGTTCGGCAGCGGCGACGACTTTATTTCGTCGGCTATCGGCGCGCTCATTTCACAAGTTTATATCAAAATAGACATAGTGATGAACCAAGGCTTGCAGTTCCGCACTGCCGCCAGCAATTTCGGCGACATAACCATAATTGACGGCGAGGACAGAAACGCCAATTGCGCCAAGGATTTCGTCAAACCCGGCGATGTTTTCGAAGTCAAGACCAATCTCAGATACCTCAACGAAAACCTGACGATGTCATACGACGCGGCAACGGCAGACAAGTTTTTTATCACCCATGTCGACCAAGAAATCACCGTAAAGAATGAATTCAGGGATTTTTATTTCAAAGAAGGCGAGGGAGCAGACCTCACGAAGGTTTCAACTATAGAATGGAATTATGAGTCAATGTATCTCGAGCGTATTATCGACGGAGATTTTGATATTACCGGACAGGTGGCAAAATTCCGCGTGCTGGATGTTCCGCCGGGCGTCATAACTGAGCTTGAGTTGCAGCCCTTCCTGCGCAAATTTCAGCAAGGGTATTCCATAGGTCTCAACAGAACGGGGCATAAGCTGGAGCTGAGAGGCGACGCCTCGCCGCCCGAGGATCCCGAAATAAACGAAAGCGATGCGTTTTTGAGAGACTATTATGACATAGACAAATGGTACAGCAAGGGCTTTCAGGACGGCTCTCCCGCTACAAGGGGCGTCTACATAAATGTAGAAATGTCGCCGGCAAGCTTCATCACCGGCAACGGGTCGACGCAAAGAATGTACTATACTACGGACGGCTCCGACCCCATCGTTTCGCCTATCAGAAAAATACTGGTGGACAACATAACGGCTACTTCCACGAACAGGGTAGTTCCGCTGTTCTTCCCCATGCAAGGCAGCGAAAAACAAAAAATCTATACTTTGAGGATAGTTTCGTACGATTACGTAGGCAACATCAGCGCCGTCGTGGCTTATCCCAATATAAAAATAGACTGCACCGATTATTTCATCGAGATGTTTTTTACACTAGGCGACAAGCTGTCTGCCGCCGCCAACAGTTCGTCGGTTGCCATGCTGGGAACCTCGGAATTGGGCACCTACAAAAGTGAAACAGACAAGGATTTCAAGAAGACGGCTACAAGAGGTTACCGGAGAGGCGACCTTGTTTACATACAGCTTTCCGTAAAAAAGAGCAGTCAGTACAGATTGTTCCAATATTTCAACAGCGGACAGCGGGCGCACGTTTGTAACTATATTGATTACGGCGATTTCAGTTCGGGCGACTTCGGGCATTTTACCGAAAAAACTTATACTGAAGTAAAGCTATCCGTTCCCGACTATTCGCAACAAATGGCTATCGTGCTGACCGATGAATTCCTTCAAGACATGGAAAACTTGAAATTCTATTTTATCTTCAAACAGCAGATTCCCATTATGATAGGCTCGACGGAAACCGTTTATGACGGCGCGCCGAAGGGCATTGAGCAGCCTACGACGATATATTCGGGCATAGAGATTTTGACATATTACAAACAGACAGAGGAAGAGGATTTTGTTTCCCAATCGATGTTTACGCAGGCGGGCTCTTATTTTTACAAGTGTGAAATCGTCGACGTAAACTACTTCGGCTACGCCACAGGACCCTTTATCATAAATAAAGCCGACCCGTTTGTCACCGGACTTGAGGTTCAGGACATTTATTATGAGAACTCTATGGGTAGCGCATCGATAAGATGTACCAACACCGACCCAACCAAGCCCGACATGCTTTATTCGACGGGTTCTTCGTCAGACGGCACCGTTGCAGGCTCTTTCAAAATAGTATATCCCGTTGACACCACTATGGCGTATATCAGACCTTCTCAAGGAGAGAAGAATATTACCGTTACTTTCACGCCTTCGGAGCTTTTTGAACACAATTACAACGTCATGACCTACAATACTACATTGTACGTCCATTATTCCACAAATCTTCAAATTTCTTTCCAGGAATCGACTTTCAGTTATACTTATCAGAAAGACGTTACCAGATACGCAAACGCCGTCACCAACCCCGGCAACCAGCAGCTTATATACGAATACAAGCGGCAGGGTCGCCCCGACAGCGACTATGATACTAAGGCTCCTTCTGAAGCGGGCATATACGAAGTAAGAGTTCGCACAGACCTTGCAATCTGCAATTATGACAACCAAAAAACGACCGAGGGCACGGATCTGAAATTTATCATAAACAGACAGGCCGTGCTCGTTCAGCCCACACCTGCCGTTTGTTATTATCAGAATGATTTTGACCCCGTAGCACAGGCCTTTCTTGTGATGCAGGGGGGAAACCAGTATATACCTATTTCTGATTGGCGGTATGAATATTTTGTCAACAACCAATGGATTGATACCAGACCCATTAATTCCGGAGAGTACCAAGTAAGAGTAATAGTAGACAGCGAGAACGAATACGGAGAAATAAAGGGGAATTATTTTGGTCAGGCAACGACGAGTCTTATCATAAAGAAGGGCAACGCCGATGCGGCAGCAGAATATACAATTGCATATCCGTCCCCAATAAACAATCCCGCCATCAACGGGCATATATCGTACGGACAGAAGCTCAGCCAAGTGAACATCACCGGCGGGGCGGGCTACGTTGCCGAATATATGTTCCGCACCATAAGCCAGCAAGGAGTAGAGAGCTTCGAAAAGAGAGTGGTGCCCGGTGAATACCTTTTTGCCACAAGACTTTTTGACCCGACGACAGAAACCATACAGGCTTTTGTGACCGAAATGAAAAACACCGTTCTTCAGGTGAACAGATACACTCTGAATATGACGTTTGTGCCCGGGGATTTAATAAATTTCAACATCTCAACCTTCCCGAGGAACATCACGGTAGTCAAAGCGGCGCCTTCCTTCTCAAACCTATTGGTCAGTCAGCTTACTTACGGCGACATAGCCGCCGAGCTTAATATTGAGCACTTCATTAAAGTTCCCGGAGATAAACCCGCGTATTCAATAAACGAAATTATCAGCGTAGGCGGTGTATTTGTCAATCCTACGGTTAACGGATTGCCGATTACCGGCACGCTTAGATACATTGACGCTGTCGGCAAACTGCCTTCCGCCGGCATACAAAAAATTGCGTTCAGCTTTACACCCGACGACGATCTGAACGTAAGAGCGGTTGCTGCGTTTGATATCAGCGTGACCGTGAACAAGGCCGTAACCGATGTCGAGGCGGTTGACGCCGCAGACGGAATTGTCACAAAGACTTACGGCAACGTTTTTTACAATCCCGCCGTAAATATCTATAAATATATAAACGATATAAAAGTGCAAGACAATTCCTTCAATGTCACATATGCATACAAAAACAGCCTGAACGAGCCTGTGCTCATGAACGCGTTTACGCCGGCAGGAGAATATGCAATGACCGTCGAGGTCTTAAACAACAATTTTCAAGGTACGCTTACGCAAACTTTGATCATACAGAAGGCAACGCCCACGCTGCATACGGCGCCTCAGGCAGGTACTGTAAAGTATATGAGCGACATGTCGGCAGTCAATCTGACAAGCGGCAAGATGCAGCACCCTTCGACTTTTATTCAAGTCAACGGCATTTTCCTTTTCAAGGATGGTACGCCTCCGCCTCCCGACGGAGTGGGCGACAGATCGTACGCAGTGACTTTCGTGCCGTCAGACAGCCACAATTATAACTCTGCAGAAATAACGGTCACCAT
Organism: Clostridia bacterium; assembly: GCA_028703745.1. Classification (GTDB taxonomy): domain Bacteria; phylum Bacillota; class Clostridia; order Christensenellales; family DTU072; genus DTU072. The sequence goes on along the minus strand of JAQVME010000091.1, from coordinate 2,102 downwards.
AAATATAAAGAAGGCTGACGCCAATGTTTTCCTCAATAACCTCGTACATACCTATTCGGGAATTGTCAAGAACCCTGGATATACCACGAATATTGTCATAAGAAACGAGGGCGGAGTGGAGAGCTATGTCGACCTCAGCCTGCCCGGCAACGAGCCTACAGAATTCGACAGACCGCTGGCGGTGAGGTTGACCTTCAACACTCCCGGCAACGCCATTCCGGTGAACGCCAACATCTATGACCTAATTGCAACCATAGACGATGCAAACTATGAGGGCACGGCTCAGGCGGCGTACGTCATCAATAAAGCTACCGCAAACATTTTTGTGGACGAAACCAGCAGGGTGCAAGCGTATAATAACGGTATCATAAGCTTGAAGGCGAGCGCTCGGGACTTGGCCGGCACTCCCATAAAAGTGCTTATCGGGCAAACCTTTTCAACGAGCGCCAATGTAGCGCTAAAAGACGCGCCGAGAGACGTCGGAATCTATAATGTTTCTCTCGACATAAGTGATATCAATTATACCGGAAATACCACCAGCACGCTGACTATTACTATATCCCAACTGAATATTTTGAACAGCCTGCAGACCTACGGCACCAGACCGCCTGTTTTGGTCGAATATATGCCCTCCACCGCCAGTTCGGCGGTGAGTTTCCAGCCCGTATATGGTAGTGAGCTAGGTGACATAACCGATGTTCAACCTACGAGCGCCGGCATGTACAAGATACTAATAAATTTCCCTGCCAACCTTAATAACGGTTATTCCGCTTCTTTTGAGAGCACGCTTCTCATAAACAAGGCGCAGGTGGCTCTCAGTTACAACGGAATGTTCAAATACACATATTCGGGATTGCCTAGGAATCAACTGACGATTGACGTAAATGCAGTCAAGGTCATACCGGGCGCGTTGTACGTTCTCAGAAGAAGCGTACAATTCTTTGACGACGAGCTCGGAGAGTTTACGTCGACAGAGCCTGTTGACGTGGGTAGCTACGTAATGGTAGTATCAATTAACGACACCAACTATGCCGGCTCGGCCGAATTCGTATATACCATAGAGAAGGCCTCGCCTGTCATCAGAATGCACCCCATAGTGTCGCCTCTTACGTATACCGACAGCGGCGCCGCCGCGGTATTTGACGGAGGAGAGGTAGTATTCAACGGCGAAATTAAGTCGGGCAACTACAGTCTTGTCGAGAATACAATGAATCTCGAGGTGGGAGTGCATAATGTTATGTACAAATTTATGCCGACCGATTCCCGCAACCTGAAAGAAATATTCGGCACGGCTCAGGTGAATATACTTCAGAAAGACTTGAGCTCTGAAATAGTGTTCTATGGCGCAACCACCGTTCAATACAACCAACAGCCGCATTACATCAGCGCGTATATCGATTCCGGCGAGAATGTCATGATCGACATCTTCTACAACCGCTCAAAATCGGCTCCCAGAGAAAGAGGAGTGTACGTTATTACGGCGGAAGTCGCTGACAAGAACTACAAAGGCAACGCGGAGTGGGCGAGCAGACTCACCATAATAGTGGGTATGCCGGTTATCGTTTCGCCCAAGCTTACTGATATAAGAGTCGGCGATGCGCTGGGCTACTCCGAAATTCAAGGCGGCTTCGCTTACATCAGAGGCACGGGCAAATTCGTAAACGACGAACTGGTTTCCGGTACGGCGTCGCTTATAGCGGGTACTTTCGCATTCACCCGTCCGGATACTATTATGGACAAAGCAAATTACCGCGAGGTGGAATTGTCTTTCAAACCCTTCGCCTCCAACAATTTCTCAAACGTAATATTCATAGCTACGATCAAGGTTATCGGGCAAGACCCCGTTATAGGCACCGTAGTCAGCTCCGTAAAAGAGGCAGGAAAGACTATTTATTACGGTCAGGATTTGTCCAATTATAATCTAGCATTCAACAACGTGCCTGACGGCGCCACTCCCGGCGTATTGAGCTTTGTCGACGAAAGCGTAGTACCGCAAGTGGGCGTTCCTGTAAGGTACCGTTTCTATCCCGACAACGACGCCGTCTATAATATAGTAGAGGGCGACGTAGCTGTCGCCATAAGCAAGACGACTCCCTCGATAA
>JAQVME010000090.1 GCA_028703745.1 Clostridia bacterium | reverse complement strand
GCATGAGCATGTACAGCGGTCTTGAGGTGAGGGTGCCGTTTTGCGACCACAGGCTTGTGGAGTATGCATTCAATATGCCGTGGGAAATAAAATCCCTAAACGGCAGAGAAAAGGGCGTTGTGCGATCCGCTTTCGCCGGCAGTTTGCCGAAAGAGATAACCGAGCGCAAAAAAAGCCCGTATCCCAAAACCTTCAACCCCGTATTCTTCGAAAGAATAGTCAAAAAGATCGAGAACCTGCTTGCCGACAAAACCAGCGTACTGAGTGATATTGTCAATAAAACATTTTTGGACGAGCTGAAGGCAAACCCCGGCGCCCTCAAAGTACCGTGGTACGGACAGTTGATGCGTGTGCCGCAGATTTTCGGCTTTCTAATACAGCTGGATACCTTGTTTCGCACATACGGCTTGAAATTGGTATAAAGTGGACACCGTTTCCTTTTCGGCGCTTTCCGATAGAGGAGCCTGACGGACTTTTGTTAAAAATATAATTGGAATAATATTTGACAAACCTATGCTTATATGCTACTATCTTATAGCATATTATTTTCGGTTTGGAGAAGTACCCAAGAGGCCGAAGGGGCTCCCCTGCTAAGGGAGTAGTACGTGAGAAACGTAGCTCGGGTTCGAATCCCGACTTCTCCGCCACATACAATAGGAGGGCGTAATGCCCTCCTTTTGTATGTCAAAAAACAAATACGGGATTCGAACGAGCAGGGAAAGTCGAAGGCATGGTATGCCTTCGACCCTGCTCCGGCGTGAAAGCGCAGAATAACGAGCAGTGTGTATGAGAAAGCTGTTGAGTAAAGCATTAACGAGACGAAGGCAAGCATTCAAGCGGAGCGAATCCCGACTTCTCCGCCACATACAATAGGAGGGCGTAATGCCCTCCTTTTGTATGTCAAAAAACAAATATGGGATTCGAACGAGCAGGGAAAGTCGAAGGCATGGTATGCCTTCGACCCTGCTCCGGCGTGAAAGCGTAGGACAACGGCATCTGAATGCAAGCTTCTAAGTATGAGAAATATATAGCAATAGTCCAAGCGGAGCGACGCGTTAAGCCGACAGTCCGGTGTGACTGTCGGTAGCCAAAGCTCGTGAGGAGCGATAGCGAAGCGGGCGACGAGGGAGGGGCGAATCGGACTTCTCCGCCACATACAATAGGGAGGGCGTAATGCCCTCCTTTTGTATGTCAAAATGTTTTTTGTTATCCCAAAGGATAGCAGAATGATATATCCAAAAGCGGACAACTTACTTACAGGAATGCCGATTTGTCTTGCCCTTGCTGCAAAATAATTGTATAATTATTATTAAGAATTATTTGCCGCAAAGGACGTTTTATGAAGAAAAAATACGATACTCTGACTATCGGTCATATTTCACTCGATTACAATATAGATTATCTTGACAACCTTATCGTTGAGGTAGGCGGAGCGGTTATTTATTCGTCGGCGGCGGCGTACGCGCTGGGGCACAAAGTTGGCGCCGTCACAAAGCTGAACGAAAAGGACGCCTCAAGACTCTCGGAGCTTGTCATACCCGTCGAGGACGTCTATTTCATACCGTCGAAGGCTTCCACCTCAATAAGAAACAAGTACCATACCGCCGACAAGGAGCGCCGTACGTGTACCTGCATAGCGCAGGGCGACCCGTTTAGGCTTGCGGATATTCCCGACGTAGATGCAAAGATATATCACCTCGCAGGGCTTATATACGGAGATTTTGACGGCGAATTAATAAAATCTCTGTCTAAGCGCGGCAAAGTCGCCGTTGACGTACAAGCGTTGCTGCGCCACGCCGATATGGCTGACGGAGGCAGAATGTATTTTGAAGACTGGGCAGAAAAAAGGCAGCTGCTGCCGTATATTGATTTGCTGAAGACCGATGCCGCCGAAGCCGAGATTTTGACGGGTCTTTCCGACAGAGCCGCCGCGGCGAGGTTGTTTTTTGAATGGGGCGCCAAAGAAGTTGTCATCACGCACAATACCGAGGTGCTGGCGTATGACGGCAAAACAATGGCTACTTGCCCCATAAAAGCGCGCAACCTCAGCGGCAGAAGCGGAAGAGGCGATACCACCTTCGCGGCGTACATAACAGAAAGACTGCGAAGCGGACTTGAGGAGTCGCTGCTTGTCGCCACCGCGACCGTCTCGGCAAAAATGGAGGCGCCCGGCCCGTACAAGGGCACAAGAGCCGACATAATGAAATATATCGCTACTTTTTATAAGAATTGACCGCATTAGAGGAAAAAGAATGATAGTATTGCATGAACATAGGCGGCTTACAGAAAGTGAGAGTTGCCGCCATATATATATTCCGTTTGAGGCGCCTTGCGGCGGCAATGCGCTGACGGTAAAGTTTTCTTTTCAGCCCGCAACGCTTGAGGACAGGCAGCAGTCACTAGAGATAATAAGGCGCGGCATGGAGATTTACGAGCCGGGCATAAGACGTAATGATGCAGAGCTTGAGGAGTTTTTGCCGCTCAAGAACATGCTGACTTTGTCAATTGACAGCCCCGACGGCTTCATCGGCGCGGCTCACCGCCACAGCGTAAACCAACTTCACAAGATTTCGGCGCAAAAGAGCAGCCGCGGCTTCGTACCCTGCGCCGTGACCAAAGGTCGCTGGATAATCACGGTCTCGCCTTTCCATTTTGTTACTCCGTACGTCGATTTTGACTTGGAGGTCAGCATTGAATAAGTATTATCCCTTTGAACTGCATTGCCATACCTTCCACAGCGACGGCGAGATGTCGCCAAAAACTCTTGTCAACGCCTCAAAGAAGAGAGGATATACCGGCATTGCCGTTACCGACCACAACACCGTATCCGCCGTGGACGAAACCGTTGCTTTGGGGAAGGAGTGCGGACTAAAGGTCATACGCGGTATAGAATGGACTACCTTTTTCGGACATATAACGGCTCTGGGCAATAACACTGCTGTAGACTGGCGCGAAATTGATATGCAAAACATTGACGCTATTATCGAGAAAGCCTCAAAAGCCGGAGCAGTGCTGACGGTGGCGCATCCGAAGCGGCATGGCTCGCCCATGTGCAAAGGCTGTTATATGGAACTGCCCATAACGAAGTACCAATATATTTCGGGCTTTGAGGTCTGGTCGCAAAAAACGCCAAACAGAGAGGGGTATAACCTCCGCGCAATAGAGCTGTACGACAGCCTTCTTTGCAAGGGCAACCGTCTTGCTGCGGTATACGGCTATGATTGGCATAGGGAAAAGGCTGATTATTCCTATGCTTACACCTTTATCGGTGATAAGGACGAGCCCGAGCGCGCCATAAAAAGCGGTGACACTTTCGTTTCCGCCGGACTGGGATTAGATGTCAAGGTTGACGGACAAAGTTTGCCATTCGGCTCTGAGCTTGAGGCGGGCAAGCATGTTTTTGAAATAACCGTCGTAAACTTTTTTGAGGACTTTTGTTCGCGGTATGGCGTTATTCCCAAAGGCGTGGCATTGAAGGGCAGTTCTTGCGCCGAAAGGGTAGCAGCCCTTGGTGAAAAGCTGACGGTAAATTGTAGCGAAGGCTATCTAAGAATAGAAATTTTCGGGGACATGGAAGGAGCCAGCAACCTTACGCTAGCGCTTGCCAGCCCTTACTATGTTATAGACAGGAGGTAAAAAATGTTGCTTACGGCTCACGGCGGCGCTCTCGGTACGGGGAGGAATTCCGCAAAGTATTTCGACGTCATCAGGGATTATGCCGCGAACGTCATAGAGGTAGATATTTACAAATGCCGCAGTCTATTGTATATTTCGCATCTTCCCAGGCTGTTTGTCAAAAAAGCCTTGACACTCGGCTTCGTCTTTGAATACATAAAGAAATACGATTTTATGGTAAATTGTGACGTAAAAAGACCCGGTCTAGTCAAATGTGTGCTGGAACTTGCCAAAGAAAAGGGCGTGGAGGATAGAATTATCTTTACCGGTTCGGTCAAAAAAAAGGATTTGGCTTATCTGAACGCAGGACAAGTTTTTCTGAACGTGGGATTCTTTGGCAAGAAGCCAAAAGCCGAGAATTTGGTAGCCATAAAGAGCGCTATAGATACCCAAAACAACCAAAGAATAAAAGGTTTGAACTTGAGTTACAAGTATTGCACCGAACAAATGCTCGCGGAAGCTGCAAGGATAGGGCTGAAGTTGTCAGTGTTTACGGTGGACAAAACCGCGGAATTGGACAGATTATTAACGCATGCCGAACTGGCGAACATAACTACGAACAAGATTGATTACGCCCTCGAGGCTGCTGCTAGGCTGAAGCTTGAATTGTAGGCATTTTTTAGCGCCGCATTTAAAGAACGCTCGCTTTGAAGAAAACAACTTTATAACAATTATCTTTAATTTACTCTTGCAAACCTGCTATACATATATTATAATATATATGTATGAAAAATGCAGGTTTTTCTCAAGCCGCAAATACTGCTGACAATGGAGACAAAACAAAGTGAAAAAAAGACTTTTTATTATCGTTTTTATTGCGTTACTTATGTCTTTGTTGTATGCCTGCGATGCGGACATAGTCCTTGCCGACGCAAAAGTTGAAAGCATATCCGTCGACGGTATGATGCAACAGTATTATTTTGTAGGCGACGAATTGTCTTTGACCGCCGCCACTCTTTACGTGCAATATGATGACGGCACTATCGACCAGATACCCGTAACGGCGGATATGGTCGATCCGTCTTTTAATACCGACAAGTCGGGCATTATTTCGGTAAAAATAAATTATAAGCAGGTCTCTACCTCTTTCAATATTGAAGATCTTGATTTAGTTACTCAAAGTGTCGAAATAGGCACCTTCCCTGAAAAAACAAATTACATAGAAGGCACTCCTTTTGACGTTACAGGCGGTACGCTAAGAGTGCGGTTTGAGGGTGGCAGAACCATAGATATGCCCATACTCGCAAACAACGTCACTCATTACAACCCCGATGTTGTCGGTCCGCAAACCGTTAGGATTACATACAGAACAGAATCGTTGGAGATTCCCATTGTCGTTGTTCCGAAGGAACTCCAGTCTATTTCTGTAAAGACTCCTCCGACTGCCAAGTCTGTTTATATAGGGCATGAGATAAATCCCTTAGGAATGATACTCAATTTTCACTATAACAACGGCAAGGTTGAGGAAGTAAATTCACGCTTTATTGATGAGGAGCAGCTGGAATTCAAGTTTAACAATGAGCGCGCGACGCCTTCCACCGAAGTTAAGGTGCTCTATACAAAGTATCCCGAAGATATGGTTTTTGAAACTGAGTTCAAGATTCAGGTGCTCTTTAGGCGCTGGAAGAGCATGAGAATAAAACAATATCCCATCACAAACGGCATTTTGCTTGAATCGGCGAAGTACGACGAGTTCGGCAACATAGTCACAAACGAAGTCAGAACGCCATCTACCACTTTGCAGAATATTATTCAGGGCGACACCATCAACCTTTCGAGCGGAGAAGTCGAGGTGACTTTCGACGACGGCACCATAGGTACCTATCGCATGAGCGACAACCTCTTGAAGGTCTACAACGTTCAAAGCACCGAAAAATCCGAAATAAGAGGACTGACGATTGAACCTCTGGAGAAGAAGGATGTGCCCGTAGGCGATTGTATACTTGATTACGAAATCAACGTTGCAAGCTCGCTCTACGACTACGAAAACGATTACCAATTAAAAATCACCGCAACAGACAGCAGCGGCGCGGCGGTGCCTGTCATAAAGAGCGGCGAGAACACCTTAATAGAGATTAGGAACGCTCAAGTATACACCGTTACTATTACGGCGAGCGTGGACACCATAGAAGAAATCGACGGTGTCAATCAGCAGGTTACACACGTCACGGCGAAGAGTTATCGCATTCTTGCCGTAAACGCAGTTGAGCCCAGAAGAACGCTGGATATCTCCTCTGCGGGAGATTATGTGTTATCGGTTATTTATATGGAAAACACCGACTGGAGCATTCCTCTGAACGTAAAGGTAGTCAGCAGAGCGCCGGTAAGTTTGGAACTGTCGAATTATGGCGACGTCACCGGCAAGCAATATATCGTCGGCGATAAAATAAATATTTCTTTTATGAAATACAGAATGATTTATGACAATGGCGACACGGATCCGTGGACGCCCGTCGAGGCGCGTATGCTATCGCCCGATATTACGCTTGATTGTGCAGAGGCTACCTCCGCGGACAATATGAAAGTACTAACGTACTCGCTTTACGACATAGAATCC
>JAQVME010000089.1 GCA_028703745.1 Clostridia bacterium | reverse complement strand
GTACCTTGTAGCCCACAAGCTGCTCTTTTATGTCGTGATTGTCGACAAAATAAAAATCTACTGCGGTGTTGACTAATTGCTTATCAAGGCAAAACTCGTCAATGACTACGGCTATTTTTGTTTTTAGCTTCAGCTTATCCCGTACGGCAAGCGACGGTGCCAGCACTTTGGGTGTCATGGCTATGACAATATCGGGGCTGTACCTCAAAAAGACGTTTTGCACCCTTCTATGTACGGGAGACTTCACGTTGAAGGATACCTTCTGGGAGGCAAGCTTGTCCATTCTCGCCGCCTTTTTTAGCTCCGTCATTTTGTCATAAAAGCTCCTGACACGGCTTTCCTCTTTGAAAAGATAATTGAAAACCGAGTTCTTAACATAGCTTTCAAGCTCGTTCTCGGCAATTATTATTATAAGCACGTCGCGGTCGTTCTTGAAATATTCTTTGATAGCCGCGCTGGTATTCCTGCTGCTGTTGTCGGTCAAGATAATTATGGTTTTTTTATCCCTCATAGCCTCTCCTTTTGCGCAAAATGTCGTTTTTTTCCAGCCTCAGCGGACTTTTTATAAACAGCGTTTGTTGCACATGCTTGCAGTCGGCGACGCTGTCTCCCGTCTCATCGTATATTTCGGCGGCAATTATTTGGCGGTTGTGGTACTCCGAAGGCGAGAGTATCTCCAGCGTGTCTCCGCTGAAGAACCTGTTGCGCTGTTCGACAATAACCGCTCCTCTTTGTTCGTCATAACCCTTTACTTCTGCGACAAAACCGTACTCGTTGTCGGGCTTAGATGTATTATAGCATATGCCGGCTTCTTTGTTAAGGTAAAATCCATCGGTATATTCGCGGTGGTTGACCTTATAAAGCTCATCCATAAGTATTTTGTCGTATGGCTTGCCCTCGGCTATGGTGTCAATACGCTTTCGGTATGCCCCTGTCACGGCGCCGACATAATACTCTGATTTCATTCTGCCTTCAATCTTCAGCGAACTAACGCCGGCATCGATTACCTTGTCTAAGAAGGGCATGGCGCACAAGTCCTTCGAATTGAGAATGTAACTGCCCCTTGTGTCCTCCTCGAGAGTAAGCTGCTTGTTCGGACGGGATTTTTCGGTGAACCTGTATTCCCAGCGGCAAGCCTGAACGCATTCTCCTCGGTTACTGTCACGGCTGGTGAGATACGAAGACAGCAGACACCTCCCGCTGTATGATATGCACATGGCACCGTGCACAAACGCTTCAAGCTCGACTGCGCCGTTTATGAAATCGGCGGTCTCTTTTATATCGTCAAGCGCAAGCTCCCGCGCCAGCACTACCCGCTTGACACCCACATCCTTCCAAAAGCTTACGGCGTACTTGTTCGTCGTGTTCGCCTGCGTGGATAAATGAATATCCAACGAAGGTGCAACCTTGCTAGCTAAAGCGACAATGCCGGGGTCAGCGATTATTGCGGCGTCGGCTCCCGTCTGGGCGAGAAATTGTAAGTACTCTTTCAGGCTTCCAAAGTCTGCATTACGGGCAAATATATTTACGGTTACGTATACCTTCTTGCCGTAGCTGTGACACAGTGACACGGCGGAAAGCAACTCCTCCGTCGAAAAGTTTCCGGCGTATGCGCGCAGCCCGAAGTCCTTGCCGGCGAGATATACCGCATCGGCGCCGAAGTGCAGAGCCGTCGTCAATTTGTTCATGCTCCCTACGGGAGACAGCAGTTCGACTTTTCTCATGTTTTTATAAGACCTTTTCCAGCACGGCAATACCGTCGCCGTTCTCAATAATAGTCAACAGCACTCTGCTGTCGGCGGCAATGCTTTCTAAGAAATGCCTGGTGTTTCGCACTATCGTGCGGTGTTTGTGCGGCACTTCTCCGTCGGCTTTTATTTTGCCGTGATAATTTATGTTGTCAACAAAGACCGTTCCGCCCGGGTTTAGCATGGGATAAACCAGCTCGAAAAGCTCTGCCGTATGCCCTTTGGGTCCGTCTAGTATGACAAAATCGAATTTCTTCGACATCAGCGCCAGCGTTTCGAAGCAATCGGCGTTTATGAGTTCTGCTCTGCCGCCGCAAAAACCTGCGCGGGCGAAGTTCTCTCTCGCTTTGAGAAAGACGTCCTCGTCCTTTTCTATCGTCGTAAGACGCGCTGCCGTCGCGGCAAGGCAGAGTATGCCGCTGGTGCCGATAGACGTGCCTATTTCTAGCACAGTCAACGGCTGCTTCTTGCGTAGCCACAGTTCCAACGTCTCTGCGGCGTCAGAGCTCAGCACGGGTATATGTCTTTCTGCGGCGTATGCGCGCAGCTCCGCCAGCAGACAGTTGACGTCCATATCAGTTTTCGATAATAATCGGTATGATCATAGGTTTTTTCTTCAATTCCTTCAACAAGCTCTTTGCAATAAGCTTGCGTAGCATCTGTTTTATGCCCTGAATATCGTCGTCAACCTTGTCCTTGGTCAGCTCCTTTATCATGCTTTCACGCAAATCGTCAGAAAGCTTGTCGGGTATTCTCACTCCCCTTGCAATAAGTATCGGAGGGTTGATTTCCAGCGAATTCTTTGAGATGATAGTGATGACAAAGCCGTCTCCGGCGAGATGCCGTCGGTCGCGTAGCAGCATTTCGGAATCGTCTGTAACCACGCTGCCGTCAACAAGTATGTTGCCCGAAGGAACGTTGTCGCTGCGTACGATACCCTTCTTGTCGACATCGACGGAATAGCCCAGCTCCGGAATGATGCAATTCGCCTCGGGAATACCCATTTCTTTGGCTAGGGAAATATTTTGTTTCAAATGCCTGTATTCACCGTGAATAGGAATAAAGAATGACGGCTTTATGAGCGAGAACATCAACTTCAGCTCCTCGCGGCAGGCGTGCCCCGAAACGTGTATTTCGCTTATTGACTGGTAAATCACGTCGGCGCCCATGCGGTAAAGGTTGTTTATGACGTTATAAATCAGTTTTTCGTTGCCGGGGATTGCCGACGCAGAAAGAATGACGGTGTCCTTTTCGTTTATGACTACCTTCCTGAAATCGTTCTGGCTCATTCGGGTAAGCGCGCTCATAGGTTCGCCCTGTGTGCCGGTAGATATTATGCAAAGCTTGTCGTAGGGTATCTTGCCTATCTTGTCTATATCTACGATTGCCTCACGGGGATACTTCAACTCGCCTATTGTGTACGCCATTTCGGCGATATTTATCATGCTCCTGCCGGAAAAGGCTATTTTTCTGTTATACTTGACAGCGCAGTTTATGATTTGCTGCACACGGTGTATGTTCGACGCGAAGGTAGCGACGATTATTCTCTTGTCGAGGTTTTGGGCAAACAGGTTGTCCAAATTCTTATAAACGCAACGTTCACTCATACTGAAACCGCTTCTTTCGGCATTGGTAGAGTCCATCATAAGCAGCATAACGCCGCTCTTGCCTATCTCTGCTATACGCGTCAGGTCTATGGGCTTGTTGTCGATGGGGGTATGGTCTATTTTGAAATCGCCCGTAAAGAAAATCACACCTCTGGGCGTGGTTATGCACAGCGCATAGCAGCCTGTCGTGGAGTGGTTTACTCTTATGAATTCCACCTGAAAGCACCCGACGTTTATGACGTCGCCTTCGTTTACGGTGTTGAGCTTCTTGTTCTTTATTCTGGCTTCTTCAAGCTTGTGCCCGACCATTGCCAAAGCCAGCTTGGAGCCGTATACCGGCACGTCAAGGTCTCTCAGCACAAAGGGTAAAGCCCCGATATGGTCCTCATGTCCGTGCGTAACTACTATGCCGGCTACTTTGCTTTCGTTCTGGATTAGATAATTGTAATCAGGGATTACAAAATCAATTCCGGGCATCTGGTCGCTGGGAAAGCTCATGCCCGCATCTACTACTAGTATGTGGTTGCCGTACTCAAAAAGTGTCATGTTTTTGCCGATTTCTCCTACACCGCCCAAGAACATAACCTTCAATTTATTCTGTTTTTTTGCCAAACTTTTCTCCTTTAAGTTTCTGTATTTTATTTTTTTTTATTCTACCGTAACCGATTTTGCAAGGTTACGAGGTTTATCTATGTCACAGCCTTTTGCTCTCGCGATATAATATGAGAACAGCTGCGTGGGTATGACCGAGATTACGGGATAAAGAATATCCGTCACATTCGGAATGGGAATAATATAGTCGCTGACGTCCTTTATGGCGGCATTGTCGCCGAAGGGCGTAATGGTAATAATCGTAGCGCCTCTGGACTTCACCTCGATAAGCGAGGAATGCATTTTGTCCAGCAAATCCCGTTGTGTCACCAGCGCCATAACCAGAACTCCGTCTTCGATAAGCGCCAGCGTGCCGTGCTTGAGCTCTCCCGCGGCGTACGCCTCGCTCTGGATATAGCTTATTTCCTTGAGTTTGAGCGAGCCTTCCATAGCCACGTAATAGTCCAATCCTCTTCCCAGATAAAAAACGCTTTTCCTCGTATAGTTCCAGCTGGAAAAATCCGAAATGAACTCATTCAGCTTAAGCGTTTCCTCTGCCTTTTCGGGAAGATGTCCCATATCCGCCATAAAACCTTCAAATTGCTGTTTTGTCAATGCGCCCTTGAGCCTTGCGAAGTCGAGAGCAAACATCGTCAGCACGGCAAGCTGGCAGTTGTATGCCTTCGTCGAGGCAACCGCCACCTCGGGACCGGCATTTGTGAAAAGCGCAAAATCGCTCTCAAACACTATGCTGGATATCGGCACGTTGCATACGCAAAGCACCTTTCCGCCCCGTTCCTTGACCATTCTTATACACGACAGCGTGTCGGCGGTCTCGCCGCTCTGAGACACCGCAATTGTTAGCGTGTGTTCGTCAATATGGAAATCGTCATAGCGGAATTCGCTTGCCATTTCGGCGAACAAATTCAGTTCTGGCAGCAGCTTCTTCAATATGCGCTTGCCCACCATGCCCGCATGCAGCGCCGTGCCGCAGCCGATGAAATATATTCTGTTTATGCCCTGCCAATACTCCGCTTCTCCGAAAGGTGATACGTAGCCTTTCAGCGCGCGGGTGAGCGCGGCGGGAATCTCCCTAATCTCCTTCTCCATGAAGCTTTCAAAGTCATGGGTATCGTCGGCAAGCTCACGCGACACGTCTACCGTCTCAACAGACTGTTCGCAACCGTCGAAGTCGCACAGTTCTATGTCGGACGCCGTGACTTTTGCAAGCTGATAATTTTTTAGCACGACTACGCTGCCGGTGAATTTTTGAAGGCTGGTTATGTCGGAACTGATATAATTTTCGTTTTCGCCCTTGCCGATAATCAGCGGATTATCCTTCTTTACGGCAAAAATAATTCCGGGCTCGGCAGAAGATATAACACCGAGCGCAAAAGAGCCTCTGAGTCTGCGCACCGCCGAAAGTATGGCATCCTTTACGTCACCAATATACAAATACTCGATGAGATGAGCCACTACCTCGCTGTCTGTTTGCGAATAAAAATGAATATTTCTCGCTTGCAGATATTCTTTTATTTCGAGATAGTTTTCTATAATGCCGTTGTGCACGACGGCAAACTTGTGCGCCGTGGACACGAAAGGATGGGCGTTGCTGTCGGATGGCTTGCCGTGGGTAGCCCAACGGGTATGACCGATAGCGGTATTGCCGGAAAGAGGATTGGTTTCTAACTCCTTTTCGAGGCAGACTATTCTGCCCTCTTTCTTGACGGCTTGAATATTCTCTCCGTCGAAAACGGCTATACCGCTGGAGTCGTAACCCCTGTATTCAAGGCTTTTCAGCCCCTTGATGATTATTTCAGTAGCTTGTTTTTTTCCGGTATAGCCGATGATGCCGCACATAAATTTTCTCCTCTTATATTATATGCATTCCACGCATTTTCTTTATGGCTATGGAAGCAATGATAGTAATCTTCTTACGCTATTGACAGGAACTTCTCGGGGTCGGGGCTGGGGTCCGTCTCGTCGTAAATGAATCTGTTCTCCATGACCTTTGGCAAGTTCTCCAGCTGGGAATAGGCGTCTATTGCCGCCTGCGATGGAACGTAAACGTCAATATAATTCGAAGATATTCCACTCTGAAACTGCGTTGTAATATCGCCAAACATCGCAGGCAAAGGATTGCTGTTTTCTAATACCATATACTTCAAGGCTGTGCAATTCGCAAAGGTCGCATCTGCCTTAATGTTGTAGCTTGTAGGTAGCCTGACATATTTAAGCTTAGAGCATCGGTTGAAAACTCCTGTGTCTATTTTGAAGCCGGAGTCTT
>JAQVME010000088.1 GCA_028703745.1 Clostridia bacterium | reverse complement strand
CGCCACTCCCGCGGCGCCCGGTGACGGCGCGAAATACGAAGCGTAGCTGACAAAAAGACAAAGCACGAATATGTACCAGAAATCTACGTTTGGGTATCCGAAAGCCTTCATTATGAAATACGGAATAGTGTTTATTGCTGCAACGTCAATCAGAGTCATAAGCCCGACGATGAGCAACATTTTTCTATGGGTGCTGAGATAACCCATGCCCTTCAAAAAGTTGTCGACGAGCACGGAGAACTTTGCATAGAGCGCGTCATAATCCTTGACTATCTTCATGCGGCAAAGCAGTCTAATCAGCCACCTTGTGAAGCGTTGTCCCCACTCGGGATGCCGCACAAAAACTATCATCAGCACGGGAATGAGCGCGCCGCAGCATACGCTTATATACGCCGCAACCATAGCATAAACGTTTACCCTGATGCCGCTGAATATAAACACCGGCAGCACTGCCGCGCCTACCGTAATAACCTTTATTAACGATTTTGCCAGGGGTATGGCGCAAGCCGTGGGCACATCAACGCCGTGAGAGCTCATATACGCCATTTGCAAAGGCTGTCCCCCGGTTGACCACGGAGTCAACTTGTCGTAATATTTACCTATTATTGAGGTTCTGAGCGAAAGCACAAAATCTTTTTTTCCGGATTGCTTCAACAAAAAATACAATGACACGGTATCGGCAGCTACCTGCACAAAGAAGATTGCAAAAACTATTGCAGTGTAAGGAAAATTCTCTCCTGCCGTGCGCAAAACCTCTTTGCCGGCAATGACGTTGCCGGATTTGTTTTCGAGCAAAAGCACGACAAGTATGACCAGCACATTCAAAAGTATGAAGACCGAATATACTATGCTCTTTCTAATTCTGGTTTTTTTCGCCGCCTTGTGTTTGACTTTCTCCACTTGCAGATCTAGCGAAACGTCCTCGGCGGAATTATTCTCTCTTGTTTCTGTACTCATAATAAACATTGTAAGCATATGCGGACTTTTTTTCAAGTGTTTTTCCGCATATGCCGTGCGACAATGAATAAATTTATTTTTTATTTAGTTTTGCATTGATAAAAAACGTTACTATTACTGCGTCGACGATGACGGCGCATAGGACTATAAGCCAATACGGATGCCAGGAAAGCACTCTGAGATACCCTAGCGATACGTAGACCATAGCCGCAGCAATCGGCACAAACACCACAGTCGAAGCGAATAGCTCATTTTTTTTGTGTGTAACCGCGGCAATAATAATATCTGTGAGAAGAATAAATACAGGTAGAAACAGCATAATTATCCAGCTTTTTGCCCATATACCCATCAGAAATGACACGCCGAGGAACATTCCGAGGGTGGCAAGACTGACCGAAGAAAAAAGAGCCAGCCTTGGCAAAATTATCTTGCCGCTTGCCAGCCCTTTTGCCGCCGACAGCATTTGCAAAATGATTAAACCGACAAAGCACCCCTCGACTATTATCAGCCAGCTTTTTCCCCAATTGCCTGTGACGAAGCTGACCGCAAGGAAAACGCCGACAAGTACAAGCATATATACTGAAAAATACATTACCGTTTTTGCGGCCTTTGCTACTTCTTTTTTGATGATTGGTTTACTTCTCATAACCTTTAGGGTATCCTGAAAGCCGTTTATGGAACTAATGCATTTATTGAATACGCTGTTGTCGTCGGTATCCCCCGCCGCCTTCAACTCCTCGGATTTCTCCATAAGCGAACCTAGCAGCTCTTCTCTGAAATCGGTTACTTCTGCGGAATTCGGCAAACCGCGGAATTCCTTAGACAAATATTCGCTAAATCTCTTAAACATTTTTGTCACTTCCGATAATTAAATAGTCCAATATGGATTTTAGTTTTGTCCATTCCTCTTTCTTTTCGGCATATAACCGCCTGCCCTTTTCGGTTATGGCATAATACCGACGACGCGCGCCGCCTACGCCGTCGCCCCAATAAGTTGCCAGCAAGCCGTCATTTTCCATGCGGCGAAAAGCCGTATAGATTGTCGCGTCCTTGATGTCGACAAGACCTTGACCGCTATCGACTATATTTTTGCTTATTTCGTAGCCGTAGCTGTCCTTTTCGGTCAGCAGCCGCAGAATAATGGTTTCTGTGTGCCCTCTGAGAAAGTCGCTGTTTTGCGCCATGTCCCCTCCTTGTATATAATGTATTTATATACATAATATCATTATCTATTCCATAATGCAATAGTTTTTTTGAAAAAACTTTATATTTTTTGCATAAAAAAAGACAGCCATGGCTGTCTTTAGTTTTTCGATTAATTTTGGTCGGAGCTCAATTTTTTCATTGCGGCTTCTATGCTGTCCTTGGCGACCTTCAGGTGTTCGTCGACGTCGCCCAGCATTTTGTAGAGGTTCTGCATGGTGTTAGTGGCATACTCTGTCTGCAGTTCGTACGCCTTCTGGACTATTTCTTCGGCGCGCCTCTCCGCCTCTATGACTACTTCTGTCTCGGAAAGCAGCTGTTCCCTTCTCTTTTCTGCCAATGCGATAATATTTTGCGCCTTCTGCGTCTCCTCGCGGATACGCTTCTCATTCAGCGATTCGGGCAGGCTGGCTCTTATCCTTTCTGTATAAGACAATATGGCGTTTCTGTCAAAGGCGCCAAAAAGCTTTTTGGATTTGATTTCGTTTTCGATATAATTGAGCAATAAATTGATGTCTTCCATAATTACTCCTTTAGTAGTTTTATTACGTTTTCGTCCACAAGGCGCGCAATATCCTTTTTTTCGTCGAGATTTTTTCTTACGAGGGTGCTGCTGACTGCGCTGGTCGCCGGCATAAGTATAGTTAATATGCCGCCGTTTTTGAAATTGTACTCCGCCATTTGGCGTTCGTATTCGGCATCCGACGAATCTCTTATGCCTCTTAAAATATATTGTATATCATTTTTGTTGCAGTAGTCAACGGTTAATCCGTCATAGCTGTCGATTATTATATTATTTTTGTTGTCTTTTAGCGCGATATTGATTATTTCTATGCGCTTTTCGAGCGAAAACCTGACGGCTTTGTCCTTATTGACGAGCAAAACGATATATATTGCGTCAAAACCCACCTCCCGCGCCTTGTCCACAAGTGTTTGGTGACCCGCCGTGAACGGGTCAAAGGTGCCGGTTATGGCAACCCGCTTTTCGCGCTTGTAAAAATCTATACAAGACAGCGCGTATTTTCGGCTGCTAACAAGCGGAAAAGCTGCGCTTTCGGCTTGCGCGTACTCCTTGTTCCTTTCGATGGCGATTATGCCGCCGAAAGCCACAACGCCGGCGCGCTGAAGCTGTGATAGGATATATTCGCCGAGGTTCTCAGCGTATGGCGGGTCGGCATAAACGACGTTTACGCTCTCACCTCTATTTTTCAACAAGGTAAGCGCCTTTTCGAAATTCATATTGAGGATTTCATAATTGCCTTGAATTCCCGTCAAATTTTTTTTAATAAGCGTTACGGCTTGTCCCGAGCTGTCTACGAAATATACTTTTTTTGCGCCTCTGGAGAGCGCCTCAATACCTATAGCGCCGCTGCCCGAAAACAAATCCAAAAACACGCATTGAGAGTCAATATAGTCAAACATGATATTGAAAAGCGCCTCTTTGGCTCTGTCCGTGGTGGGTCTTATGCCGCTTTCTGACGGCGGCGGGATAAGTTTCTTGCCGCGGTATCTGCCGCTGATTATCCTCAAAGGGTCTCCTCCTCGGTGATAATCATATCCATTTTTATGTCGTTGGAATCGGTGATGATGCCTTCAAGCTTTTGCACGGAGAACGCCAGCGCTATTTTTTTGCCCGTGAAGTTGCGCAAAAATCTGTCATAATAGCCCTTGCCCTGTCCCAGTCTATTGCGCTCTGTATCAAAACCCACGAGCGGTATAATGGCAATGTCCGGGGTGTATTGGCTTATGCCGGTATTTTTTGGCTCTTTTATGCCGTATTTGGCTTTGATAAGCGGAGTAATGGGAAAGATTTCTGCCAGCCGCATCTCCTCCTGCGTGACGGGCACAAAGACTCTTTTGCCGTCTTTGAAGGCGCGCTCAACGATAGGATAGGTGTCGACCTCCTTGTCGGTACTCAGATACACAAAAACGCTGTCCGCCAGCTCGTACTCCTCAAGCTCAAACAGCTTCTTTGCTATTGTTTGCGACGCCGTGTGCTTGTCTGTGAATTGCGCCGTTCTGCGTCGCAAGGTCTGTCTTTGCTGTGTTTTGTCTTTCATAAATAAAATACCCTCTTCATTCGGCCCTTGAAAGCCGTCATAATAACGTAAGATATGGTGCCGCAATGCGCCGCCATATCCTCGGCGTCGTTTTCTTCGCCGAGAAGTATAACCTCATCGCCCTCTTCGGCGTCTATACCGTCGAGAAGAACAAACGAAAGGTCCATGCAGATATTTCCGATAAGGCGTGTGACGCATCCGTTGACAAGCACCTTGAAGCCGCTTGCCAAACGGCTTATGCCGTCGAAATACCCGCCCCTTATTATACCTATTTTAACATCTTTATCGGCAATATACAAGCCCGAATAACCTATTTTGTCGCCCCTGCTGACATTTTTGATGCAAATAAGCGGCGCCGTAACCGTCATAGCCTTGCGCAGACAAAAGGATTTTGAGCGGTTGGGCATATATCCGTACATAATCAGCCCCGTGCGCACCTCGTCATAAAGGAACCTCTCGCCGTACATCAGCCCTGCGCTTGCAGAGGCGTTCTTAGGTGTGCAGCCTATTTCGTCCTCGATTACGGCGCAATAACTCTCAAACCTCTCCGCCTGTTTCAGAATATTGTCAAAGTCCGAATATGCGAAATGCGTGGCGAGGGAATTTATTTTCATTTGGCTTTTTTTTATTATCTCCGCCGCCGTCTTTACGCTTTGAAGTCCGTTAAGCCCCAGCCTGTTCATCCCGCTGTCGAGCTTCAAATCCGCTCCGACGTCCGGACAGACCGCGGCGATTGTTGCAAGCGTTGCAAGGTCGCCGACTACAGGCCATAAATTAAAGGTGACAGCCTGCCGCAGTTCTTCCGCGACAAAGCCCGTCACCTTTATGGGTTTTTTTATGCCAAGCCCACGAAGACATATGCCTTCCTGCGCTGAACTGACGCCGAAGCAGTCGACGTCGTTTTCGATATATTTAGCCAAAAGCATACCGTGATTGTACGCCTCCGCCTTCACCATTGCCGTAAGCCTTCTCCGACCGATTGCCTCTTTTACCTTGCGTATATTGTGCCTGATCGCGGCGACGTCGGTATGTATGGTGAGTTTTATCAGACCTCCGAACTATTTATAATATATTTCGGTCAATCAGGTCTATGCCATTATCCTTCAACACTTTTGCCACAAAATCATTGTCGTCGACCTTTATTAATATGATTGCCTTCTTCTCCGTCGGTCTGACAAAAGAATAAAGATATCCGATATTGACGTTTTCTTTGGCTAGTATCTCTATGACTCTCTGCATGGCGCCGGGTCTGTCGTCCACCTCGAAGCCGACAAGATATGTGGATGCGATATTGAAGCCGCATTGTTTAAGCACCTTCGCCGCCTTTTGGTTGTCGTCGGTGATGACTCTGAGAATGCCGTAATCCGTGGTGTCGGCAATAGACATGGCTATCATATTGATGTTGGCGCCGGCAAGGCAAGATGCGAATTCGTTTATTCTGCCCGCGCGGTTTTCTAAAAATACTGCTATCTGGTTTACAAACATATATTCCTCCCGTTCCTTTTATTTTTTATTGATTAGAATTTCCTTTTGTCGGTAACTCTCTGCGCCTTGCCCTCGCTGCGCTTTATGCTGCCGCTGGACACCAGCCTGATTTCCGCGCTGATACCTATCGCCGAATTGATTTCGGCGGCAAGCCTCTTCTTGAGACTTTCTACTTTTTTGACCTCGTCAAAAGCCACGCTGTCGGCAAGCTCAATATCTATTTGCATGGTATCGAGATTGTTTATTCTGTCGACAGTAATATGGTACTGCGAAGCTATGTCCTTTTCCTTCAGAAGCACGCTTTCTATCTGCGAGGGGAAAACGTTTACTCCGCGTATAATCAGCATATCGTCGCTGCGTCCGGCTATTCTGTTTATTCTGACGCCCGTTCTGCCGCACTTGCAAGGCGAATTCTCGAGCGCCGTTATATCTCTGGTGCGGTAGCGTATCAGCGGTATGCCCTCTTTTGTCAGTGTCGTGAATACCAATTCGCCCGTTTGCCCGTAAGGAAGGGGCTCAAGCGTATCCTCGGCAACAATTTCCGGGTAGAAA
>JAQVME010000087.1 GCA_028703745.1 Clostridia bacterium | reverse complement strand
TTTATTATGTCGAGCTTTTTGTAATTCTGCGAAAGAGCCTCGGCAATATCTTTGTTGATGTATTCGCTGACCTTCTGCACGTTGGCGTTGTAGCTTTCAAGCGTCCTTTGCAAATCCTTGATATTATAGCTCTTCTTTTTCTCTTCGAGGATTTCGTCGAGCTTGCCTATCTGCTCCTCTGCCTTAGTTTC
The DNA here is from genome assembly GCA_028703745.1 of Clostridia bacterium. Lineage (GTDB taxonomy): Bacteria > Bacillota > Clostridia > Christensenellales > DTU072 > DTU072. The sequence continues at coordinate 6,074 of JAQVME010000087.1, read as the reverse complement.
CAAATCGCCCACTGCCTTGAGCCGTTCCTCGATCCTTGATAAAAGCGTACCCAGTCTACCTACGCCTTCGGTATACTTCTCTGTCATATTCATGAATTGATTTATGCGGGAAGAGAGGTCCGTAGCGCGTTCGGCTTGCGATGAAAGATTTTTGTAAATCTTCTCGAGATTGCCTTGAACGTCTCCCTGAAACGCCGTATTGAGCTTCTCAATATCATTTTTCATGGAATCGTAGGTTTCTACGAAGTCATGCAAATTCTGTTGTACGGGCGTAAGCAAATCCCTATAGCCCCTGAAGGTTTCGATGAGTAATTTTACGTCGTTATCCATTCCTCTTCTCCTTTATTTTGACAAACCTGTTGTTTATATTCTTCTGCCGTTCTTTCAAGCGTTGCAAATCGTTATTGACCGTCTGCAAGATAAGCTTGGTAGCTACGCCGTTGCCGGCAACCTCGGGCAGAAAGTTCAGTATATCTATGTCCAGACCCTTGCTGTCCTCTCCTGCGCAGGCGTCTACAAGCCGGCTGAGTATGGCGTCGCCGGACAGCGCAAAGTATTTTTTTGCGTCCTCCGATCTGCCTATTTCCCAGAACCTTATGCCTGCCTCGCGGTACTTGCCGTGGGCAATGAACTTTTCGTATATGTCTATGCCTTCAAGCCTGTATGTTCGTTCCTTGTCGTCGCTTATCTTGTCGGCGGCAAAGCGCGCGTTGTCGTACTGACCCAAACCGACGAACTGCGTTATTCTCTCTATTATGTCCTCATAGTCAAGCTCGATTCTGCTTACGATACCCCCCAGAGCCGTGACTGCCTCCGAACCGGTCATGCGCCGAAAACTATTATCAAAGAAATCGGAAAAGGTGTCAATCTCGCGCTCCTCCGCCACAAACAAATGCCTTTTTGCGCGGGACACCCCGACATAGAACAAGTTAAAATAATATCTGAATACCGAGTTTTCGTCGGCGCTTTTGCGGTTTATGAGGGTGCGTTCAAGATAGCGCCATTTCTCCGCGTTTGCAGACAGTACGTTATACAGCACCACGGTATCCCGTTCCAAACCCTTTATTTCAGGCACAGTAAGGATTTCTTGCGATTTCAAAATTTTTCTCAATGCCGTTTTTTCTTTGGCGCCGGACACAATGACCGTGAAATTGTCAAAGTTCTGCGCCGCGGCGGTCTTGATAAAATCCTTGTCCTTAATATAAACGGGCACCTCTTGCGGCGAGCTGTCGGTGCTTTCTCCCTTCAGCACGAAGCTGTGCGTACCGAACTGCCTGACGTTTATTTCGCCCAGCCTGTCGATAATTTCGGCTATGCGCCTTGCGCTGCGGTAGTTGTGCGCAAGCTCGGCTACGGACACTACATCCTTTTCAAAGAGTAACCGTTTTAGATAGGCAAAGCTGAAAAACGAAGGATTTATCATTTGAAGCGCATCCCCGACACAAAACATTTTGCGAGAAAGTGTCTTCATAAGAAAAAGACTTACCTCCGTCATGTCTTGCACCTCGTCGATAACCGCCAGCGAGTATTTCGGTATCATCGCCGCGTTTTGTATCAGCGCTCTGCTTATAAAATTATTATCTGTAAGATTGTTTTGCTTCAAGTGCCTGACATAGTCCTGCGCAATGGCATAAACCGTGCGGCGCTCTTCCGATGAAAAACCCTCGCCGCGCCGCGCCGTGTACTCCTCCAAAGAGAGCATAGGCTTGGGGTCTACGGTGTCATAACAGCCCAGAATCATACCGTATATCTCTTTATAAATGACCTCGTACGAAAGGTGCTTTATCTTTTCGAGTTTGACGGCAAGCTGATGATTTTTTATATTGCTTACGTATTCTTTGGTAAAATAGCTTTCGTTGACGGTGTTTATATCCGCCGAAACGTGCTTGACATACATATCCTCCAGTAGCATGTAATCAACCTTTTCGTCAAGGAAAGCAATAATCTCGTTAATTTTCTCAACGATTTTTGCGTCAGAATCGACGCTGAAATATACGCCCAGCTTGTTTTCGATAGCTTTCTTGTGGTTTATGTCGGCGAAGACGACGTTGCCTGCATGGAAATCTTTGACAAAGCCTTTGAGGTTGTTCTTAAAAATCTCCACCTTGGCTTGTGTGTCCAGCAGCAGTCCGCGTGAAAACGTGGAGTATAAAACCTTTCCCGCGTACGCGCGACATGCCGAAAAGACTATTTTGCTAATACAAATATTGGTCTTTCCGCTACCGGCTACGCCCTGCACCAGCACGTTCTTGTCTTCTATCTCGACAAGGTTTCTTTGGCTTTCGTTCAGCAAGGGAAAATTGACTTGGTCGGCGTTTGAGAGGATATACAGCTTGTCAAAATCTTTGTCGGGGTCTTGCGCCGCGCTGACGTCGGCATCAAAAAGTCTGCCGACGGTGAGAAAGTTCAACAGCCTCTGATCGTTTTTTCTTTTTAGGTTTTGGCTATCCTTATAATCGTAAAAAATGATGTCGCTGTCTGACAGCTTCAGCGCAGTGTTCGCGCCCTGCCCGAAGGTGAAGAAAAATACGTGTTTGCCATTCTGTACTTCAATACTATATCCGCTCGCCCTGTCGCTCAAGCCATCAACATTCAGAATTATACTTCCTGCAAACTTTTGCAATAAAAAATCCACTCCGGCAAAATGCTTGGTTGCATCAATGAACTGACGGGTTTTATAAATCTGGCTGCGGCTCGAAAGCACGCTTATTTGTGTGTCTACGTTTAGCTTGATACGTAGCGTTTGCGGCATAATGACTCCTTATAACGGATTTTTGCGGCAATACATATAAATACAATTATTTTATTAGCTTATAGTATATCGTTCGATTTTTTAATTAGTCTTAATTCTTCGGCGGAAGCTGACTTTGCTGTTTAATCAGTGCCGCATCGACTAGCTCGTCAAGGTTTCCGCGCAGAATCTCGGAGAGTTCGGCGCAAAGTCCCGTCCTATGGTCGGTAGCGGAGCCGAGAGCAAAATCGTACGTTCGCACTACTTGCATATTCTCGCGGCTGCGCTTTCTCATTTCCCTGTTCTCGGCTGCCTGCCGCTTGCTAAAAAAGGCATTTACTCTTTCTTGAAGTTGCTTCAGCGCCCTTTCCTTGTTCTTTAGCTGTGACCTCTCGTCCTGACAGACCACCGTTATGCCCGTGGCAACGTGCGTGACGCGCACCGCGCTCTCCACCTTGTTTATGTTCTGACCTCCCGCGCCACCGGAATGAAAAAGGTCAATACGGATATCCTTATCGGCAATTTCAGTAACCTTTATTGGCTTTTCGGAAAATACGTTAACGGTTACAGAATTCTTTTGCGCACCCGCCGTAACGTGAATACCGCTTTCGCCTTTTAGCCTTTCATAGGCGTCCTTGCCGGAAATCAGCGCCTTTGCGCTTTTTATGCCGCCTTCAGCGTAGCAAACGTCCCTACCTTCAAAAAGATAACCTTTGTTTGAGGCGTAGCTTTCATACATGGAAAAAAGCTTTTGGCACAGCTCTGCGCTGTCGGAGCGCGTATCATCTGCGCGAATCTCCAGCCATACGTCGTTATGACCGCTTGATTCGGGCAGGAGTAGCTCTTTCAGCTCGTGCGCGGCTTGACTGATTTGCTTCTCCAGCATAGCTTTCTCTTCCAATATCAGTCGGTTCATTGTATAATCGGCTGTCGGCAAGGCTTCGTCGCACTTTTTTAGTTCGTCGACGTATCCTTCGAGTCTTTCGAGAGCGCGCACGCTGTCCGCCAGCGACGTATGCTCCTTCACCAGTTTGCGCCAATAGCTGCCGTGCGCAATAATCTCGGGCGCGCCAATAAGCTGAGTTAGTTCGGCGTACCGGACTTTCAGGGCTTTTGTGTCTTTTAGCAAGCGCTCTATGAATGCATCCAATGTATTTCCTTCTCCGTGCTGTTACCAGCGGTTACGTACCTTTTCTGCGAAGCCCATGCAATCTCTGAAGCTTATGCTTCTGCCATCGTCAAGTATGGCAGCGCCTGAGAATTTGCCAAAGACTTGATGCGCGTCCTGCGCTATTATCAGGGCGTTGAGGTCGGTTCTGTTGTCAAACACCGGCGCAAAGTCCATCTCCAGCCTTTTGTCGCTTGACGTAAAGCGCCACGGCTTCATATATTGCTCCACGCCGTCCTCTAAAGGAATTTCGAATTCCACCTCTTCGAGTTTGTGCGCCTTGCCGTTATAAAAAAGCATATTTTCGCTTGCCGCCGCCGTGTTGCCGAAACCGTAACCGATATTGAAGCCGAACGTATCGCCCTCGGGCAGTACGGTGGAAAGCGAACTCCAATACCATGTATTGTCGTATGTCCACACCCCCCGTCCCCAATCCAGAACTGCGGGCAGTCCGTCAAGGTTATACGCGCTATCGCCGTATACCATACTTCCCGTGACTTTCATACAGTTTATTTTTTGGTTATAATAAAAAGCCCTTTCATCCCCGTCAAACGGCGTGGCAATGACCATAGAGTCCTTCGGAATATCCCAAAGCTCCGCATCAATCGTCAGCCTTTTGCCGTTTTTGAAGGAAGGCATATCAAAATGCAGTATGCGCTTGTCCTGAGCAACCTTGAAGCTGATTTCTGTCTTTTTATTCTTATACGCCACGTCGCCGTTCACGCTTGAGGACGGCATTTTCATTCTGCCCATCGGGAAAGGTACAAAGGCGAAATTGGTGTCTATGCTCTTTCTTTCGAAGTCCAACACCTGCGCGCTGGCAAGCCCCATATATGAGTTGTCGGCGATGGTCAAAGAAACGCCGAACTTGTCGTTGCCAAAATAATAATAATCCCACTCCTTGACACGGATTTTTGCGGCCTTGACGTCTTTTCTGTCATAGTCAAGCAAAAGTTGCGTGGCGTAGCCGCGCTCGGTCAGACGCCCCTTTTCATCAAGCAATTTTTTTCTTTCTGTTATTCTGCGTTGTGACATATTCGACGCTATCACTCCTTACAATACAATTTTGTCGCCACAAGCGCGCAGGCGTACACCGCCTCCAGCCCGAGTTCTTTTACCTTGGCGTCGGTCTTTTCGTCGTGAGTGCCCGGCTGAAACCAAATATACTTTATGCCGAGCGAAGAAGCCTCTGTCAGCGTAGAAAGCGCCCTATCAGGAGATACCACGATATTTATAACATCGGGAAGCCTCGGAAGAGCCGACAGTGACGCATAGCAGACGTCGCCCTCCACGCTGTCGTAGACGGGATTGACGGCATATACTTCAAAACCGCTGCTTTTCAGCGCCTTGTAAATCTTGTTGCCGTATTTTTCCGGGTTTTGGTTGGCTCCAACTACCGCCCACACATTTTTTGTCAACATAAGCTTTTCCATTATTAAGCCCCTTTTTTGAGTTTTTTGAGTTTTGCGCCGGCAAATTTTATTCCCTTAAAGAACAGCTTGGGATTGCATTGGTCGGCGGTTAAGCTCTTTTCGATGGCGAAAGACATAATCAGCATAGAGATAAAGAACGTCGGTCCGAAATAGTTTACGTCCACCATGCCGTATAATTCAAAAAGCAGCAGACCTGCGGCAATGACGAATTTTTCCACCTGAAAACCTCTCGAGAGCGCCGATCGGTATCTCCAGAAGGTAAAGAATGCGAAAAATACCAGCCCGAACAAGCCCATATTCGCAAGAATTTGAAACAACGTCGAATGATACCAATATGGTGAATAGCCGTCGCCCGCCAATTCGCCGAGGCGGAAGTCCCAACCTGCGCCGAATACGGGATACTGCTTGAAGGTGTCCCACGCCAGCAAATAGAAACCCTCCCTGCCGCTGTCGCTAAGACCTTTGCCAAGCATTACGCCGAGTATTTTTGAGACTTGCGGTCCGTAATACGCCACCACAGCAACGGCGGCGCACACACAAAGCGAGACCGTCAGCCCTACGCCTATTTTGTTCTCCGTCTTTGCCATAGTATAGCTGAGCATAAACGGCAAAGCCATGGTTGTGACGAGTATGGAACCGCGACAGCCTGTCGTCAAAATAAGCACATATTGCGCAAGCGCCAAAGCTATAAACAAATAGCCGTAACGCTTCTTCTTTATGGCATAATAAAAGCCTGCCGGCA
>JAQVME010000086.1 GCA_028703745.1 Clostridia bacterium | reverse complement strand
CAAGGCTCTTAAGTCGCGTGGCGGCGCCGAAAAGCTTGGAAAGGCAATAGAGTCTACTACGTTGCGTTACAGAGGGGCGGGACCTTTCACCGACGAGGACGCCATAAAACAAATAGCAATTGATGTCAATGCCAGGACGGGTTGTCCTTATGCCAAGCTTGCAAAGAAGCTGGGCATAAAAAATCGCAGGGATATTTTGATAGAAATTATTACCTCCATGGTTTTTGACAAAGGAAATACATTTCTTCAAGCAATCAGTCTTCTTCAAGCCGAGGAATACGGAGTTTATGCGCTGCTAATAGAGGTTATTGTTACCGCCAATATGTCGAGAAACTACGGATACGACTATATAATAAACCGCCTGAAGGTGGAAGACAGCGAATATTTTGTGCTTGCCGAGATAATTAAGAGTCTGAACCGAAGCTACGGCATGGGATTTGTGGAGATTGCGCAGAAATTTAGCCTTCAGAACAACATTATCCCGTTGAGAGTCATGACGGGGCTATAAAATTACCCTGCATAGCCATATTTCTTTTACTCACACAAAAACAGATTTTTGACAAAGTCTGTTTTTTGGTTATAATCCGATAGATAATGCGACACGACAACTACATTTATTATTATATATATTAAATTTATTAAAATTTAACTGTCGGTAGTATTGCTAAAATAAAAGTCTTATGATACAATTTTACTGTATATTAATAGGGCGTGGTATGCACTTTTTCCCGGAAGGGATAGTGCCGGAGGTTTTTTGATGAAGAAGAGGTTGTTGCCGATTATTATAATATTACTGACACTGGTTGCACTGATGATTGGCGGATGCAGCAGCAAAGAAATCCCTATAGAAAGAATTGCGCTGACCTCGTTGCCGAGGCTGGATTATTTGAAGGGCGAAACCTTCGATTTGAACCAAGCCCAGCTTACGGTTTATTACACAAACGGCATCAGCCGGACCCTGCCGCTTACTTTTGAAATGGTCAGCGATTACGACCCGCAGGATATCGGCGAACATATGCTTTTCGTAAAATATGAAAACGCTTCAACGAATATTAGAATAAGAATTACCAACGCCCCGATAGTTAGAATAGAGGCCACAAAGCTTCAGCTCGATTACAAAACCCAATACATAGAGTCCCAAGAGCTTGACGTCACAAATCTGAAATTAAGAATACAATATGAGAGCGGCGAACCCGATGTTATTTCCGTAACGGAAGATATGGTTTCCGGATATAATCCCGAAGTAGTAGGTGAGCAAGTACTCACAATTTCATATTTAGATAATTATACGGCGACTTACACCGTAAACGTCAGCGCAAAGAAGGTTACAAGCATTGCCAACGCCGAGGTACCGGACAAGGAACTTTATCTCATTAACGAAAGAATCACCAATGAATCCCTTGCCGGCGGTCGCTTGTTTATCACTTTTGACAACGGCTATACGGAATACAAGAACTTCCCTGATTTATTTGCATCGCAAGAGGCGCTTGACGCCGCGTTAGATTATGACACCTCCCACGAAAAATCAAGAGAGATAGTCACTTTGAATTATGCCGACAAGGCCGTCATATTCGCCATAAAAGTCCTCAAGAAAGAAGCCGAGACTTTCGAGATACTTGAGATGCCTTCAGAATTTCAAATAGTTGGCACCGATTTATTGTTGAGAGGCGGACAGCTTTCTATCAGCTACAACAATCTCACAACAGAAACCGTGAACATGACGGATGCGAAAGTAAGCGCATCAGGCTATGACAAAACCAGAGTAGGCATACAAACCATAACTCTATCTTTCACGGACATAAGCAAAACCTTTTCTTTTGAGATAGAGGTGCTTGAGACCAAGCCCTCATCTCTCGAAATACTGCTTCCCGTCGTCGAAGACGGGGTCATAACAAGATATTCCCAAGCGACAGAGCAAGACAAGGTGCCCGCGCCTTTTTACGAAGAGGGCACCATAGACCTTTCGATGTGGGAATACCGCTTGAAGATGGACAATAACAGCTATTCCGCTATATACACAGTGGAGCCTGACATGCTGAAGGGCGATGTGGGCAGGCTGTATCTTGACGAATACGGCAACAGGACTTATGAATTCGAATACAACAGAGACGAGACAGCGCTGACAAAAGCCGTAGAAATTAGTATTTTCAAGAAAGAGCTTGTGCGAATAAGTGTTTCGCCGCCAACAAACAGCATTTTTTATGCCAGGGCAGAATTGGTCTTGACCGGTGCAAAGTTCTCGGCATTTTTCAACGACGGCTCCGTAACAAACAGCGACATCACGCGTGATATGGTTTCCGGCTTTAACAATACACAATTGGGCAACCAAGACGTGATTGTAACCTACGCCACCGAAAAATACGGTTCCAAGATGAACTCCTTCAAGGTGCTAGTCATAAGAAAGGCTGAGTCGATTCAGTTCGAAAACGTGTTCAAAACAATTTATGTGCTGGGCGAGGCCTTCGACTTGCAAGGTCTGGTTATGCGCATACATTATGAAGGCTACATACAATCAGACCTTTTCAGCGGTCCTTTCGGACAGGAATGGACGTTCGAAAATACGCAGTTTGCCGAGCTGGGACACCACAACGTCGTAGTAAAATATCAGGCGGTAGGGCTTACCCTCGAGACGACAATACCCGTATATGTTAAGAACGAACTTACCGACATAGAGCTTGTGGAGTACGTTGACGGGACTTATCTCTCCGCAGACCGTCTTCCGCAAGTAGTCGCCGGTATGGGCATTGATTTTACAAATTATTATCTTGCCTGCACGCTTGAGAACGGCTCCCGCACGGTGGCGCTCGAACAAATAATGACGGACTATCAAAGAGCCGACAAAACGCCGGGAGATAGAACCATAAACATTAATTACGGCGGACTTTCCATACAAACTCAACTACATGTTGTTGAAAGGCAGATATTCTCGCTTGAACTTCTTGCCTCTCCCGACAAGCATTATTACAAGGCGGCACAGCCGGCGCAACTCGATATCACCGGATTGAGAATGAAACTCAGCTACACGAACGAGACCAATATTCTGCTGAACTCTAGCACTCTTTCCCAACAAACTGACGAAAATCTCATATACAGATTTGTCAACGAAGAATACAATTATGAGTACATAACGCTGTCGGTAACGCCGCTTAACACCACGCTTGCCGTCGGCGTCGAAACCGAGGTTCGGACTATTAGTATTTCGATAGAACAATTCGAGGTGGACTTTGATATTGTAGTAGCCTACAAGATAGCCACGTCGATGACGTGGGATGTATCCGAGGAAGGTCAGCCTGAAGCGCCGCAACCCGCGGTTACCGCGCTTCAAGGACTTGACGAGGTTTCTTTCGCGCCGGGCGCGTCTTTCAAGGTGGTTTATAACGACGGCGAATTCAGCGAAACAAAAACCGTAGAAGACGAGATGCCCAATCTTTCGATAATCGGCTTCAACAACAATTTGAAAGGTACGCAAGTCGTGGACATAAGGTATCAAGACATAAAACTCAGTACGGTAGTCAGCGTGCGCCCGAAGGAGCTTTACTCCATAGCGCTTGCCGACGGCTTCACTATTCCCGACGTCACGGAGGGCATGGCGCTGGATTTGAGACAGGCAAAACTAGTTGTGACTTACTATCACGATATGGGAACACCTGACGAGGGCGACGATATTGTTTTGCCTTCAACGATTATTTCATTGTCCTCGGGTATGACGGACTACAACAAAGCCGACGGTCGGTTGGGAGTAAGACCGATAATAATCACATTATCTTATACCGGCAACAGAACTGTGACAAAAGAATTGAATTATCAACAAATGACCGTACTAAAGAAACAGCTTGACAATATAGGTATGGGCATGATCCCAAAAACCAAGTATGTCGAGCTTGACCAGTACGATTACACTAACGGCTCCATAATACTTTATTATAATAATAATACTACTTTGGTGTTGCCTCTCAGCGAGGCGAAGAGGGTGCGTTCTACTGCCATGATATTGCCTACGGACCACTATATACTCAATTACGGTCAGTTTGACAACGCCGATTTCTCTGGCTTCTCAAGGAAACAACAAATATTTATTACTTACAAGGAAGGTGACGCAGTCAAAGAGGCAAGCTACGACATAATTATGCACGACAGAATGTACGCGCAGGTCGTGTTCGGCGAGAGAGAGGAATACAACGCAGAGTTAAAGACCTATTATTTCTGGTATGGCGAAGCAAAAACTATACAATATCAGATACTGGGATATTCGGCGCATACGGATATGCCGCAAAACGAAATGCTCGCCGAAATGGAGCTTGAGCCCGGCATAAATTACACCTTCAAATACATAAACGAAGCTACGGCAGAGGAGTTCTCGGTATGGCCGAAAGACGCCGGCACCTACAAGATTGCCGTCGTCTACGACGCCGATTCACCCGTAAATAACGATAGAATCCATAACTCGTTTGTCAGTGATGAAAGAAAAGTGGTTATCAGCCCGAAAAACATACATATCGCGCCCAATTCTTTGACAAAGGTATACGGCGAGAACGATCCTACCTTTTCTTCGATTATCAGCGCTGTGGAATATAGGGATATAAGCGGCGGAGGAACCGAAGTCATCCTTCACACCGACAATGTTTTTGGCTATAACGACACGGCTGAAGCCCTTGGCGAAATTGATTATTTCTTCCCCAACAACGGAAACATAACGGACTGGAAAAAAGCGCCTGTAGGCAATTATGTCATGAACGTAAGCGTGGCGGCTCATAGAAATTATGCAGTCACCTATGCTCAGGCGGAGTTCCAAATCACAAAAAGAGATATAGTCATTATTGCCGACAGCAAAACCAAGGAATATGGACAGCCCGATCCGTCGTTTACTTTTACTACAGCCGCGGTCATGGGCAACGATAAGAGCGGACTTATGCAAGGCGACGGCTTCAACGGCTACCTGCTGCGCGCCAATGAAAGTACCAGCAACGGCGTGGGCTCCTATGAGATTATGCAGGGTAGCCTAAGAAACGACAACTATACCATAGTCTACATTCCGAACTATTTGACGATATACAAGAGGAAGCTTATCCTTACGGCAAAGAGTTACACGAAGGTATATGGAGAAAGCGTGCCCTTGTTTGAGGTAGTGCCGTCTTCAGAGAGGGAGACTCCGTTTGCTTACAACGATTCTGTGTTCTCACTCGGCGGCAACTTGAGCTTTGAGTGCAAGGACACGCAGAACAACAATATAGGCGCCGGAACAGGAGTGGGCACATTTGAGATTATTCCCGCAGGCTATGTATCCTCGAATTATGACATAGAGTACGTAAGCGGAGAAATAGTTATTACAAGCAGAAAGGTGAACGTTACCGCCACAGCCAAGCAGAAGATTTATGGCACACTAGGCGATCCCGAGCTTACGTTCACAACCTCAGCCGTCGCCGGAGACACAAAGAGCGGAATGCACGCCTCCGATACCTTGAACGGCGCGCTATTGCGGCAGGAAGGCGAGGCTGTGGCGGTATACGCCATACTTCAGGGCACCGTGGATGACGACTTGAACCCGAATTATGAGATTATTTTCGTTGCGGGTGAGTTCGCGATCACAAGCAGGGCTGCGCAAATCGAGCTTACATCGCTCACTCGTCAATATAACGGTGAGTTACCCTCAGTAACGTCCGAAAACATCATCTTACATAACGCTCACGGAGACATAAAGTCTAACATTGTTATCACATTTATTAATCCCAGCAAAAACGTCGGTATTTATAGCATAGGGTTCATAAACAACGATACCAACCACGACCTTAGTTTTCTGGCGCCCGAAGGTTACAGGTTCACCGTCACTCAGAAAGAAGTATCTGCGGAATTTTACAATATTCCTTACGGCAACCTCGAGGGCGGAGAATATTTGGGCAGCGCATACAAAGGCTCGCCGTATAATTACGAGGCAAGGGTTCCGGCGGCAGAGATATGCTTGGGAGATACCGTCAACGCAGTGATTTACACAGCAGAAATCATTGACGGTTCCACTCCGATATATCTTGACAGAACCAGCGTGACTAATGTCGGCAAGTATTCGGTAAAAGTCATGAGCCTGACAAACGCCAATTATAAGCTCAGAACGCCGTCTGCGCAAGAGCTTGAGACGGCTGGCGATTACAAAATAACCGAGTTCCGCATCATTCCCGCCGTCATAAAAGTGCTGGTAAAAACCTATGCCAAGACCTATACGGGCGGCGACATTTCGCTGAATAACTCGCTAACAAAAATTGACGGCTACTACGAGAGC
>JAQVME010000085.1 GCA_028703745.1 Clostridia bacterium | reverse complement strand
GTATGCCTGCCTTTTTTTGGAGGGCTCTGAAAATTTTTGGCACCTCGTAGGAGTCAATGCTTATTTCGGCGCCCAGACCCTCGGGGAACATACGGGGTACGTTCTCGATGAAACCGCCGCCCGTGATATGGGCAATGCCGTTGACTTTTAGTTTGCTAATTAAAGTAAGAATACTCTTAACGTAAATACGCGTAGGAGTCAGCAGCACATCAATAGGTCTTGCGCCCAGCTCCTCGTCAAATTTTGAGAGCATTTTTATATTCTCGCCAAAAAGTCTGCGCACCAGCGAATAGCCGTTGCTGTGTATACCCGACGACGCTATACCTATGAGTAAATCGCCCTCTTTTATTTCCTTGCCGGATATGATTTTGTCTCTCTTTACGATACCGCAGCTGAACCCTGCTATATCGTACTCGCCCTCGGTATAAAAACCGGGCATTTCGGCAGTCTCTCCTCCGATAAGAGCGCAGCCTGCAAGCTTGCAGCCTGCAGAAACTCCCTTGACTATCTCGGCTACCTTCTCGGGAATAAGCTTTGGCAATGCTATATAGTCTAGAAAAATAAGCGGTCTCGCGCCCTGACATACTATATCGTTGACACACATTGCCACGGCGTCAATACCGATTGTGTCGTGCCTTTCGCTTATGAAGGCGTACTTCAGCTTTGTGCCCACGCCATCGGTGCCGGCAACCAGCACGTCTCCGCGCGGGTCGTCATCAAGCGCAAAAAAGCCGCCGAAGCTGCCCAAATCACCCAGCACGCTGTCGTTATAGGTTTCTTTGACATATTTTTTCATAAGGCTGACCGCCTTGTATCCTGCCTCTACGTCCACGCCGGCGGATTTGTAATCAATTTCCATTTGCTTTTTCCGTCCTTTTATAGTCCCAGCCTCTTGAATATTTCTTGGTAGGCTTCCTTTACGTTGCCCAAATCTCTTCTAAATCTGTCTTTATCAAGTTTTTCATTGGTTATTGCATCCCAGAACCGGCAGGTGTCGGGCGAGATTTCGTCGGCAAGTATTATTTCGCCGTTGAATCTTCCGAACTCCAGCTTGAAGTCAATGAGTCTTATGTTGATTTTCGCAAAGAATTCCTTCATAAACTCGTTAACCTTGAAACTCAATTCTGCTATCCTGTCCATTTCTGCTTTTGTTGCCAAGCCCAAAGCGTATATATGATAATCGTTTATCATAGGGTCGCCCAGCTCGTCATTTTTATAGCTGTATTCAAGCACGGTAGTTTTTAGCGGTGTGCCCTCTTCTACTCCCAGCCTTTTTGTAAAGGAACCGGCGGCGATATTCCTTATTATTACTTCTACAGGTACTATCTGTACCTTCTTAACCACGGTTTCTCTGTCGGAAAGCTGTTCTACAAAATGAGTGGGTATGCCCTGTTTTTCAAGCATCTTGAACATAAAGTTGCTCATTTTATTATTGACTATGCCCTTTTCCTCTATCGTACCTTTCTTCAGACCGTTGAACGCCGTTGCATCGTCTTTATAGGAGACTATGACCAGGTCTTTATTGTCTGTGGCGAATACTTTCTTCGCCTTGCCCTCGTATAATTGTTCAAGTTTTTTCATTGTTTAATTCCTCCTGTAATGCGTTGTCGTCTGATAAAATCTTTTGTCTCATAACTTCCTTATAATTCCATAGCTGTTCTTGTAAATAAGCGTATTTCAGCGAGAGTATCTGCACCGCCAAAAGAGCGGCGTTCTCACTGCCGTTTATGGCGACGGTGGCAACGGGAATGCCCGCGGGCATCTGCACCGTGGACAGCAGACTGTCCAGTCCGTCCATAGTCGAGCTTTTTATGGGTAGTCCTATAACGGGAAGAATGGTGCTTGCTGCAAGCACTCCTGCAAGGTGCGCAGCCTTGCCGGCGCAACCGATAATGACCTCTATGCCCTCGCTTATCGCCTCTGCCGCCAGCTTGTGCGCTTCTTCAGGCGTTCTGTGCGCCGAAAGCACTCTTACTACGCTTTCCACGCCGAAGCCGTTCAAAACGGTTATTGCGGGTTTTACGGTTGCAAAATCGTTTTTGCTTCCCATGACTATTGCTACCTTGGGCATTTTTCCTCCGAATCTTATTAAAATTTGTGTGATTATGTTATTTCAAAATTCCCTCCCAGAATTTGGGAGGGAATTCCGTTTTTGTTTCTTTTTTGCCGTTTGTGAATTTGTTTTTTTATTCGCGGCAAACTGAATTAGGCTTTAATTACGCCGTAGCCGTACAATGCCATAAGCACGAAATACACTACGAACAAGCCTGCGGATACCCACATGATGGGATGAACGTCCTTGATTTGCATCTTGCATATCTTGATTATGCAATAGAATATGAATCCGAAAGCAATACCCATCGATATGTTATAGAAGAATGACATGAGTACAGCCGCGAAGAATGCGGGAACAGCTTCTGCGAAGTCGCCCCAGTTGATATCCTTGAAGCTGGAAGCCATCATGATACCTACTACTATAAGCGCGGGAGCAGTCGCCGCGGCGGGCACGATACCTGCTATAGGAGAAATGAATATGCAAAGCATAAACAGCACAGCAGTGAACACGCTGGTAAGACCCGTTCTGCCGCCTGCCTCGATACCTGCAGCGCTCTCGACATAAGTCGTAGTGTTGCTGGTGCCGAATATAGCGCCTACGGAAGTAGCTATAGCGTCTGCGAACAGAGCCTTCTCCATTTTTGTTTTGAAGCCCTTTCCGTTCTCTACGGCTGCAAGATCCTCGTCTGTGAAGATGCCGCTCTTTCTGCCGGTTCCGATGAAAGTACCGATGGTGTCAAACGTGTCGGTAAGTGAAAGCGCGAATATAGCAAGCAGCGCCATAGGAATCTTTGCGGCGGAGCTGAACAAGTCGGGCATACCTTTGTAGAAGGCTGCGCCAATTGTGTCGCCGAGGGCAACGAACGGAGCGCCGATGTCATAGTTTGCGAACAGGCCTGTAACCTGGGTTACGCCCATGGGAATACCGATAACGGTTGTGGCGATGATACCGATGAGGATAGCGCCTTTTACTTTGAAGACAAGCAGTACTACCGTAATAACAATACCGATAACGGCAAGGATAGGAGCAGCAGCGGAGAAATCAGTGATTGCCGGAATAGCCG
Source organism: Clostridia bacterium (assembly GCA_028703745.1). Taxonomy (GTDB): domain Bacteria; phylum Bacillota; class Clostridia; order Christensenellales; family DTU072; genus DTU072. Next base: position 3,168 of record JAQVME010000085.1, on the reverse strand, counting down.
ACGCGTCACCGAAGACTGTGCCGAAGCTCTCCGTCCAATGACCGGGGTCAAGCGTGAAAGTAAGCATGCCGGCATTTTTCAAACCGATATATGCTATGAACAAGCCTATACCGCCGCCTATTGCGTGTTGCAAGCTGACGGGAATTGCCTTGATGATGTGCTTTCTGATCTTTGTAACAGTAATAATAATATTAATGATACCGCAGATAAACACAAGAGCAAGAGCTTCCTGCCATGAGAAGCCGAGACCAAAGCATATCGTAAAGGTAAAGAATGCGTTGAGTCCCATACCGGGTGCCTGAGCATAGGGCACGTTGGCGAACAGTCCCATAACAATCGTGCCGATAAAAGATGCAATGATTGTGGCAAGGAACACAGCCGCCCAGGGTATGCCCGTCTGGCTGAGAATGTTTGGGTTTACGAAAATAATGTAAACCATTGCGAAGAAAGTCGTTGCGCCTGCTACCAATTCCTTGGAGATGGTTGTTCCGCTTTCTTTGAGCTTGAAAAACTTGTCCAATTTTTCCATAAAAAAGTGCCTCCATTTTTTTATTTTATATGTTATATAAAATATTCATTAGTAATTTGCCTCAATAAAATAGAAAAAAGCGGTGTCGCCGCCTATTGAAAACAATAATAGCTGTTGCCCACAAACAGCTTGTTACCAATAGTCGGATATTTTCGGTATCCGGTAGAAACAGTGAACCCGTATTGTTCATTTTATATTGGCTATGTATATATTTTGTCCTTCAATAGGTTATCATATCAAAGGCGCAATGTCAATCAATATAATATCGTTTTTGTATATATCAATAGCTGCCCGCCTGGATCTTGCTTGCGTAAGCAACCCAACCTGCGGCATCTCGGTACGCTTGCGCCACGTTGGAAGCCGAGGGCACGTATATAGTGAAATCCACACTTCCCGCGCCTTGGAAGGCGGCGGCGCCCAAACGGCAGATAGCCGGATCCATATTGTGCATCTCAAAGCTCGTCAACCGGCTGCAGTTCAAGAATGCCGATTCTCCAATATAGCGGGAATTGGTATTTAGTAATTTTATGTCGACAAGACCGGTCTTGTTAATGAAAGCAAAATCAGCGATTGATTTGACCTCGGTTTCGTTTAGGATAATGGAGGTGCCCGTAAAATCGCTTGCCGTGCCAAGCGCGACAAATCCCAGCATAATGATGCCGTCTGAGGAGGTACCGTCAAGATACGTGCAATTCTCCACTACTCTGTTGTGGTACCATGAGGAACCGTCCAGCACCGATGTTCCGACGTAAATGAGCTGAGACTGTCTCGAGGTGGTGATGTTCGTTATGCCGTAACAGTTTTGGAAGGCGCGGGATTCTATCTCGACCAGCCTGTCGGGCAGGATGTGGTCGGACACGTAAATATTCTCCTCTTCCTCTGTTTGCTCATTGAGGCGGGTGACAATAAACGGGTTGCCGACTTTCAGCAGACCGCCGAGTCCCTTGAAGGCGTCCTCGCCTATTACAAGCTCGCTTTCGGAGTCCACGAAGGCAATATATTTCAAATGACCGCAGCCGATGAACGCGCCCTTAGCTATTCTTTCTACGTCGCCGCCGACAATGAAAGTCGACGAGGGCACTATTGTACCGAGATATAAATATTCGGCTATCTGCATCCTCGCCGGGTGACATATCAGCACGGTGCCGTCGGCGCTATACAGCACGCCCTTATCAATCATCAATGAGACGTTGTCGTCGGAAAGCGTTATTAATTCGAGCATAAAGCAGGAAGACAATGCGCCCTCTTCTATTTCTGTGATAGTCGACGGAATATCCACGGACATAACCGTACCGCTGTTTTCGCTGAAAAGCATAGCCGACAGCCTTCGAACTTGTGAATACTGGCTTTGGTGCGTAGCAGGAATCTTTACGGAAGCATCGAGGTTAACGGCCGACGCAGGCATGGGGTTGTAGCCGATATTCTCCGAAAGCACTCTTCTTGTCATACCAATAGTCGAATCAAAGAATTGGTAATAAGTTTGTTCGCCCTCATACACCGTTGTATAATTTGCGTTCCATTGATCTATTGAGAGATAATCAATAACTTGGAAATAATATATAAATTCGTCCTCTCCGTTCTCCGGGGTATATTCGGGGTTTGACTCTCTGAGCTTCTCAAACACAAGTCCGTCGGAGCCTTTTTCGAGGTCTACCCATTTTGCATATAATATTATGTTATTTTCCACATCGAAGCTCGGTGTAAATTCATCGTCAAGCGAGCTTACCCTTGTGGTAACGTTGAAATTCGGGCTGGTATACCAACCGTCGAATTCAAAGCCGTCCCTGCCGTCGTTGCTGTAAAAAAGGTCTATGTACCTTTGGTAGTCGCCATTATCTACATAGTCACCATTGATGTCCTTTTGCAAAACGTATTTGCCGTCCTCAAGAATATAATTGCCGTTTACGTCCTTTGCTCCGTATCTGAGGCGCAAATACTCGCGCTCCCTTGCGCCCGTCGCAACATTCTCGTCGCCCGCCTCAGCGCCTGTCGGCATAGGCTCGCCTTCCTCATAATAATGAATCTTGTAGGCATTTATGAAGTCTTGTTTTTGTACGGCGTCATACAGCCTTTTCCGATAGAGTTGATGATTGGGCTTCAATACGGCATATCTTTCGTAAGCCTCGGGCGTAGTAGTATACGCCAGCTTGGCAATCTCATAATCCTGAATTTCTTTTATATAACCCTCGTATCTTGCGATATCGGCTTTTATTATGTTTTTTTCCGCCCAATAGGCATTGTAGAGTGCAACATCTGCCTCGTACTGCTCAATAAAAATCTTGTTTTCATATACGTCGTCGCCTCCAAAATAGATTTCTGAAAGGTTGAAGGCGTGCGCGAAACTCCTGAAATATATGGCATCCATGCGCAGATATCCCGTAGTCAAATCGTTGCCAAACTCGTCTTTGTCGTAGGTTACGGCGGGAAGCGGCTTAACTACCGATAAAGCGTCGGCGTTGCCGTTGTCGTCGTACGGATAATAATAATCCCTGAAAGTCACGCTAAAAGTGCTTATTCTGTATCGTGCGTAAAATTTTGTGTTGGCGGTAATACCGTTTATGTAAATCTGCATGGCATATCCGGCGTCTTGAGGCGCGTCAAACCAATAATTGCTGTTGTCGACAAGCTCATAGCCGTAC
>JAQVME010000084.1 GCA_028703745.1 Clostridia bacterium | reverse complement strand
TGAGCTCAATATGGATTTTACGATAGGCGTAGGCAGAGGCTATGTTTCTGCGCACTACAACAAGCCGTTGAAGGCTCCTATCGGATATATCCCCATAGATTCGCTCTTCGCTCCCGTCATCGCAGCAAGCTATTCCGTCGAGGCTACCCGTGTCGAGCAGTCCATAGACTATGACAAACTCACCATGAACATAAAGACCAACGGAACGACCACGCCGAAGGAAGTTATCAGCCTTGCCGCGAAGATTATGAGCGACCATTTGAAGCTGTTCATAAATCTCGTAGACGACATGAGCTCGCTCGAAATTCTTGTCAATCCCGATGAGGGCGGCGGTCCGAAGGTGCTTTCTATGAGCATAGAGGAATTGGACTTGTCCGTGCGTCCGCTGAACTGTCTGAAACGCGCCGGAATATTCACCGTGGAAGACCTTGTGAAAAGAACAGAAGAAGATATGCTGAAGGTACGCAACCTCGGGCGCAAATCGCTTGACGAAGTCATCGGCAAGCTGGAAGGCTTGGGCCTCAGCCTCTTAAATAAAGATGAGTAAGGAGAAATAAGGCAAAATGGCAAATCACAATAAACTAGGAAAAAGAACCGACCAAAGAGTACAATTAGTATACAGCCAGGCATCGCAACTGCTTTGGTACGGCAAAATCGAAACCACTGTGGCGAGAGCCAAAGCGGTCAGAAAGGTCGCCGAAAAGATGATTACCCTTGCAATAAAGTCATACAAGGATACCGTCGTCGTAACAAAAATGAAGAAGAATCAGAAGGACGAGCTTATACCCGTAGAATATACCAACGACGGCGTAAAGAAGCTTGCCGCGCGCAAAAGACTGCTTGCGAACCTTGCCGACATAAAAGAAATCAAGGCAGAGAAGGAGTCCAACCAGAGCTTCAAAGAAAGGACGAAGGACATTAAGTTCCCTCTTATTGAGAAGATGTTCGGCGAATACGCTCCCAAATACGAGAAAAGAGCCGAAGAGCTGGGACAGGGCGGCGGCTACACAAGAATAATAAGATTGAGCAACAGAAGGGGCGACGACGCTCAGAAATGCATACTTGAATTGGTCTAATTATTCAGTCCGCTTTACATTCCAAAATAGAAGGGGTTTCCTATGGAGACTCCTTTTTTATTGTTATAATTCATTCTTAGGGATTATTTAGACACGCTTTTATGGTATAATGCTGATATGAAAGAAACGCAGAAGAAAGCCGTTGTCGACGGCGTTGAGCTGACCTTTGTTTTTAAGAAAGTAAAGCATCTTCGTATCACTATAACAGAGGGGAAAGGCAGGGTAGTCATCCCGCCATTTATCACGGAGAAGAAAGCCGAGGACTTTGTTCGGCAAAAACTTGCATGGATACAGCGCCATCTTGAACGCGGCGCGCCCCTTGTCGAGGAATATAACGACGGCGACAGGTTATCCCTGTGGGGCAGGGAGTACACCATAGTCACCTCTCAAGGCGCAAATAGATGCGCATATGACGATGAGCGCATTTATCTGCAAACAAGGGACGGCAGTCTTGAAGCCAAGCGTAAGCTGGTCAATCGGCTTTTCCGCAGCGAACTGGAGAGCAAGGCTGAAGAGTACCTTGCATACTGGCAGGGTGTGACTGAATTGCAATGCAGCAGTCTTACATTCAGGGATATGAAAACGCGCTGGGGCAGTTGCAACATCAATACGAAAAAAATCCGGTTGAGCCTGCGCCTTGCAAGGTATGACGAGAATTGCACAAGCTATGTAGTGCTCCATGAGCTGCTTCATCTAGTCGAAAGGTACCACAACAAGCGCTTTTATGCGTTGTTGACGCATTATTATCCCGAGTGGGAGGCGGCGAGAAGAAGGCTTTGCGCCAGAGATGTGAGATAAGTTGACATACCTTGTTTTTTATGATATTATAGCAAAAAATAACAGGAAAAATGGTGAAAAATGATACTCTTAATGGACGCCGGCAACACAAACATAAAGATTGGACTTGACAACGGCGTAGAGACTTTGTATACCTGGCGCGTAGCCACCGACTATTCAAAAACAGCCGACGAATACGGCATGATTATTTATGACCTTCTAACTCAAAACGGCTACAAGCTGTGCGATATTGAGGGAATCATAATATCCTCCGTTGTGCCATCCATAAATTATACGCTGGATCATATGTGCGACTATTATTGGAAGATGAAGCCCATTATGGTTTCGCCTAAAATAGAGCTGGGCATGAAAATTAACTATCACAAGCCCGAAGATTTGGGCGCTGACAGAATAATTAACGCCGTTGCCGCTTTCAAGGAGTACGGCGGGCCCGCAATTACCATTGATTTTGGCTCGGCAACCACCTTCGGGGTAATTTCGTCCGAAGGCGACTTTGAGGGCGGAGCCATTGCTCCGGGCATCAAATCAAGCACCGAGGCGCTTGTGCGTACAGGCTCGAAGCTGCCCAGAATTGAGCTTGTTAAGCCAAAGAGCGTCATAGGAGCCAACACCGTGCAGAACATGCAGGCGGGTGTAATATACGGGTTCACCGGAATGGTGGAATATATTGTTAAAACTATAAAAACCGAAAACGGCTACGCCAATGCGAAGGTTATAGCTACGGGAGGTCTTTCAATGCTGATTGATCAGAAGGTTGCAGGCATAGACGTCATCGACAGATCGCTGTCGCTGAAGGGGCTTAAATATCTCTATGATATGAATAAGAGGAAATAGGAGGAACGCATGAAAAAGGTCGGAGTGGCATTGCTGGGACTGGGAACGGTCGGCGGAGGCACCTACAGAATACTCAAGAACAATCATGACAGCATAAAAAAGAACTATGGCGTGGATCTTGAGATACGGCATATTCTTGAAAAGGATATGACAAAAGCTAGAGCGCTGGGCGTCGACGAAAGCATAATTTCGTGCGACATAAACAACATCATAAACGATGCCGAAATAAAGATAGTTGCAGAGTTCTTCGGCGGCATTGAACCGGCAAAAAGCTTTTTAATAAAATGCCTGCTGGCAGGCAAAAGCATTGTAACCGCCAACAAGGAGATGTTCTCGAAGTATTGGCACGAGTTGGAAGCCGCCGCCAAGAAAGGTAAGGCAGGACTGTATTTTGAAGCCAGCTGCGTAGGCGGAGTGCCTATTATCAGAACGCTGACACAATCCATGCAAGGCAACAATATTCTGTCGCTTATGGGTATCGTAAACGGTACAACGAACTTTATCCTTTCAAAAATGGCAGATGAGGGGCTGGCTTACGCCGACGTGCTGAAGGAGGCGCAAAGTCTCGGCTACGCAGAGGCGGACCCTACGGCAGACGTGGAGGGCTTTGATTCTATGTACAAGCTGAGCATACTTAGCTCGCTGGCGTTCCATACCAAGGTGCCTTTAGACAAGATATACAGAGAAGGCATCTCAAAAATAGACAAAATAGATATAGAATACGGCAAAAAATTCGGCTATGCACTCAAGCTGCTGGCTATCGGAAAGAAGCAGGGCGGCAAGATAGAAGCGCGCGTGCATCCGGCATTTGTGCCGTCGTCACACCCTCTGGCAGCCGTTAAGGGCAGCTTCAACGCCGTTCATATCATCGGCGACAACGTAGGCGACATAATGCTGTACGGAAGAGGAGCCGGCGACCTTCCCACGGGTAGCGCCATTGTTTCAGACATAGTGTTTGCCGCAAGGCAAGACAAACACCGGCACGCCACATTCAACAACCTTACGGACAAGGTCTCCGACAGGGGTTTTTCAAAGGATTTTTGCTGCGAGTATTATATCCGTATGACCGTCAAGGACGTGCCGGGCGTCATTGCTGCTATTTCTTCGGCGTTCGCCAAGAATAGCATCAGCATTAACTCCATTCAGCAGCAGGTTCAAGGACAAAACGCTTCGATTATCTTTATGATACACAAGACCGGAGAGCGGGGCATAAAGAAAGCGCTTGAAGCTATTCGGGTTATAAACACTGTGGAAAGTATCGACGCTCTTATACGGGTTGAGGAATAAAAAACAGACGTACGAACAAAAAGAAGTCTCCCGTTGAGCGGCGGGAGGCTTTTTTTAGTTTTTTTTGATAAAATAATATAAAATGCCCGTTTGTCTCCAAGGGGTTTTGTATTGACAGTAGTATAGTTGTATGTTAAAATAAGTCAGATCGGAGGTGCTTATGCTCGACAGAAAATCTTACTTGATACTTGAAGCCATCGTCAATTCGTCGAAGGACGGCGAATCCGTTGTGCTGGAGAAGGAAGAGCTGTTGAGCGCCGTAGACCACGTTGTCAATGAGGAGGAGCTGGGATATTGCATCGAAGAGCTTTCACTCAACGAAATGATTTCGGTGAAGTATTCTGACGACAACCTGTACGTTGTCACGCCTCTTGCGAAGGGCAGGGTTGCCGCCGAGAAGCAGATCCGCATAACCCAGTTGGCGGAGCTTACCGTGAAGCCTGTCGAAGAGCAAAAATTCGACTACAAAAGAATAGGCGCCATAGCCGGATTATGGGCGTTTCTTGGCGGTATGTTCGCCGCCGCCATAGCTTTTATTATAGCGAGGTTTTCATAAAAAATGGTGCTTGACAAAAAAGAAAAAGCATTGCTTAACGTGGTATACAAGACTGCCGTAAACAAGAACGGACAGTGCCTTTTATCGCCTATTGATATCCTCGAAAAGATACCGTATAAGCTTGAATTCACCGAAACAGACCTTGACAAGGTATTAAACGACCTTTCATTGGACAATTATTTTAATGTGGAGAAAGCCAAGCACCGCGGAGAGCTTTTCTATGTCATTACGCTGAGAGAGAAAGGATTGTCATATATCCGCGATAAAAAGAAGGCCAGAAGGAAGCTGTACATCCGCATTCTTACAGGTATTCTGCTTGCTATTATGTCTTACGTTATCAAACTCATTCTTCCATTCATTTTTTAAGATATGAACAAGTTTTTACTTTCAACAAAATACCAGCCCTGCGGAGATCAGCCGGGGGCCATTTCTAAACTTGTCGAAGGGCTACAGGACGGCTTCCGCACTCAAGTGTTGCTGGGAGTAACCGGCAGCGGCAAGACTTTCACAATGGCAAATGTCATAGCGCAAATAAACAAGCCCACGCTGGTCATAGCGCACAACAAGACGCTGGCGGCGCAGCTCTGCAACGAATTCAGAGAGCTTTTCCCCAAGAACAGGGTAGAGTATTTCGTCTCGTATTATGACTATTATACCCCCGAGGCATATATCCCCAGCACCGACACATATATAGCCAAGGACTTGTCACTCAACGACGAGATTGACAAGCTTCGGCACAGCGCTACGGCGTCACTAGGTGAAAGAACCGACGTCATAGTCGTCGCTTCGGTATCCTGTATATTCGGTTTGGGCGCCCCTGAGGAGTACTTCAAGAATTCAATATCTTTGCGTCCCGGCTCGGAGGTCGACAGAGACAAGCTTATCGACAGACTGGTTTCTCTGCAATACAAAAGAAGCGATATTGATTTTGTGCGTTCTACCTTCCGCGTACGCGGTGACAACCTTGAGATTTTTCCGTCCAATTACTCCAGCATAGCTCTTCGCGCCGAATTCTTCGGCGACACAGTCGAAAGACTTTGCGAATTCGATTTAGTTACCGGCAGAGCCGTTGCCGAGCTTGAGCACGCCGCTATATTTCCCGCCAGCCATTATGTAGTGGGCGACGACAGGTTGGAGGCGACGCTTGAGCGCATAAAAGAGGATATGACGGCGCAGGTACAAGCCTTCAAGGACAATAACAAGCTGATAGAGGCGCAACGTTTGCTTGAGCGTGTCAACTATGATATTGAAATGATACGAGAGGTAGGCTATTGTAGCGGTATCGAGAACTATTCGCGCTACTTTGACGGCAGAAAGCCCGGAGATCCGCCCTTTACGCTACTCGATTATTTCCCCGACGACTTTTTGATGTTCGTAGACGAATCACATATGACCTTGCCTCAAGTCCGCGCCATGTACAACGGCGACCGCGCTAGAAAGGACAATCTCGTCAATTACGGTTTCAGGCTGAACGCTGCCTACGACAACAGACCGCTGAACTTCAAGGAGTTTTCGCAGAGGTTCTCGCAGATGATTTGCGTATCGGCGACGCCCGCGGATTACGAAATGGGCGAGCAGTCTCAGATAGTCGAGCAGCTCATTCGACCTACGGGGCTTGTCGACCCCGAAATAGAGATAAAAAAGACCGAAGGGCAGATTGACGACTTAATTAGCCAAATAAACAAAGCTATAGAGAAGGAAGGCAGGGTACTTATTACTACGCTCACAAAGCGCATGGCGGAAAGCCTTAC
>JAQVME010000083.1 GCA_028703745.1 Clostridia bacterium | reverse complement strand
ACCTATTGATGTGCTGCTGACTCCTACGCGTATTTACGTTAAGAGTATTCTTACTTTAATTAGCAAACTAAAAGTCAACGGCATTGCCCATGTCACGGGCGGCGGTTTCATCGAGAACGTACCCCGTATGTTCCCCGAGGGTCTGGGCGCCGAAATAAGCATTGACTCCTACGAGGTGCCAAAAATTTTCAGAGCCCTCCAAAAAAAGGCAGGCATACCCGACAGCAAAGCATACAACACCTTCAATATGGGTATCGGAATGGTGCTGGCAATTGACGAAAAAAATGCCGCCGAAGCCGTGAAAATACTTGACGGGTGCGGCGAAAAGGCTTATGTTATAGGTAAAGTAACGCGCGGAGAGGGAGTAACGCTGTGCTAAAGTACAAGTTAGCAGTTTTTGTTTCGGGCGGAGGTACGGATCTTCAGTCAATAATCGATGCCGTGGAGAGCGGATTTATCGAAAATGCCGAAATCTCTGTCGTAGTCGGCTCGAAACAGGGTATTTTTGCACTCGAGCGTGCAAAAAGAGCCAACATCCCCACAAAAATTTACGATAAAAACGATTATAACAGCCTGTCACAAATGTTCGAGGCTGTTATTTTCGAATTGGAGCAAACGGGCATAGATTATATCGTGCTTGCTGGCTATCTTCTCATATTGACACCCAATATCGTTTCTCGGTTCCGAAACAGAATAATAAATATTCACCCCTCGCTTATTCCAAAATACTGCGGCGACGGCTTTTATGGCATGAAAGTTCATAGAGCGGTTATCGATGCCAAAGAAAAAGAAAGCGGCGCCACCGTGCATTTCGTCGACGAGGGCACGGATACCGGTAGCATTATCCTTCAAGAGAGCCTTTCTGTGACGGAGAAAGACACGGCGGAAACGCTTTCAAAGCGTGTGCTGGAACTTGAGCATACACTATTACCCAAAGCAATAAAAAAACTATTATTGGAGAAAAAAATGAAAAAAAGAGCACTTATCAGCGTATCGGACAAGACAGGCATTGTCGATTTTTCAAAAAAGTTGGTTGAATTCGGCTATGAAATCATCTCAACGGGCGGCACGGCAAAGACGCTTGCAGACAGCGGCATTAAGGTTATCGGAATATCCGACGTTACAGGCTTTCCGGAATGTCTTGACGGCAGAGTAAAGACACTTCACCCGAGTGTGCATGCCGGACTGCTTGCTATGCGAGGCAACGCCGAGCATATGGCGCAGCTCGACAAACTGAATATCAACACTATTGATATTGTTGTTGTCAACCTTTATCCTTTCAAGGCAACCATAATGAAAGAGGGCGTGGAGCTTCAGGACGCTATCGAGAATATCGACATCGGCGGACCGACCATGCTGCGCTCCGCCGCAAAGAATTATCAAGACGTAGCGGCAATAGTCGACCCCAAAGATTATGAAAAGGTACTTGACGAGCTACAAAACGGCGGCATTACCAAGCAAACAAAATTCTATCTTATGTACAAGGTTTATCAGCATACGGCGGTTTATGATACGCTTATTTCCACATACTTAAGACAGCAACTGGATATCGAATATCCCGATATGATTACCTTTGCTTACGAAAAAGTGCAGGATTTGCGCTACGGCGAGAATCCCCACCAGTCGGCGGTGTTCTACAAAGAAGCGATACCCGTGAAGGGCGCGCTCACTTTGGCAAAACAGCTAAGCGGCAAGGAGCTGTCCTACAACAACATAAACGATGCCAACGGCGCGTTGGAGCTGCTTAAGGAATTTGACGAGCCTACCATAGTCGCCGTAAAACACGCCAACCCCTGCGGAGTGGCGAGCGCGGATACGATTTTTGAGGCATATTCGAGGGCGTACGATTCTGATCCCGTTTCTATATACGGCGGCATAGTAGCGTCGAATACTGAGATTGACGCGCCCACCGCAGAGATGATGATAAAAATCTTTCTTGAGATAGTCATTGCTCCGTCTTTTTCGGAGGAGGCGCTACAAATACTCTGCAAAAAACCCAATCTTCGAGTGCTGGAGCTTGCTGACATTGACGCAAAGATCACTAAGGCGCAACACACGCAAAAAAAAGTGCTGGGCGGACTGCTTGTGCAAGGCTATGACGCCGGCGTTGTCGGCGAAATGACCACAGTGACACAGGCGGCGCCTTCGGCGGAGCAGCTCAAGGATATGGTTTTTGGTATGAAGGTAGTAAAACACACCAAATCTAACGCAATAGTAGTTGTTCGTAACGGCGTTACGCTGGGTATAGGCGCAGGTCAAACGAACAGAATATGGGCAACCAACCAAGCTATAGAACACGCAGGCGACGACGTGAAAGGTGGGGTACTTGCTTCAGACGCATTTTTCCCGTTCAGCGACTGTGTGGAGCAGGCGCATAAGGCGGGCATTGCCGCTATAGTTCAACCGGGCGGCAGCATAAGAGATAAAGACAGCGTAGAATGTTGTGACAAATACGGCATAGCGATGGTATTCAGCGGCGAAAGACATTTTAAGCACTAAGAATCACAGGGAGGAATTGATGGATGTATTGATAATAGGCGGTGGAGGAAGAGAACACGCGCTAGCCTATACCTTGAAAAAAAGTCCGAAGGTGGACAAGCTTTTTTGCTTGCCCGGCAACGGAGGTATTTCGGAAATAGCCGAATGTGTTAGTATCGGTGTTATGGAATTTGACAAAATCGTCGACTTCTTAAAGAATACTCCGTCCGTCGGTCTTACTGTGGTAGGTCCCGACGATCCGCTTGCCGCAGGACTTGTAGACGTGCTGACACAGAATGGGTTCAGAGCCTTCGGTCCCTCAGCTGATGCTGCGCTGATAGAAGCAAGCAAGGCTTTTTCTAAGGATTTGATGAAAAAATACGGCATACCCACGGCGCAGTACGAAGTATTCACCGATTACCGTCAGGCTATGGACTATGTGCGAAAACAAAAATTTCCACTTGTTGTCAAGGCAGACGGACTAGCCCTAGGCAAAGGTGTTATTATTTGCAACAATATCAAAGAGGCGGAAAACGCCGTTTACGACATTATGGTTACCGAGCGGTTCGGCAAGGCGGGCGCAAAAATAGTCATTGAAGAATTTATTGTGGGGCAAGAGGTCAGCATACTTGCCTTTTGTGACGGCAAAACCATTGTTCCAATGGTAAGTTCTCAGGACCACAAAAGGGTTTTTGACGGAGACAAGGGCTTAAACACAGGCGGAATGGGCGCATTCAGCCCCAGCAAGATATATGATAAAGCCATGGCGGACAGGGTGTACAAGGATATAATAATCCATACAATGAAAGCTATGAATGCCGAAAACAGGAAGTTTAAGGGCGTAATATACTTCGGACTCATTGTAACGGAGGACGGCGATATACGCGTGCTAGAATATAACGCCCGCTTCGGCGACCCAGAGACGCAAGTCGTGCTTCCGTTGCTCGAAACAGACCTTTTTGACATAATGAACGCCATAATAGACGAAAAACTCCATGAAATTGACATAAAATGGTCGGACAAAAGCGCGGTTTGCGTAATGCTTACAAGCGGGGGATATCCCTTGGAATACCAAAGGGGCTACAAAATAAACATCGGAAAGCTTGATGACGATATAGTCCTTTTCCATTCCGGCACCAGGAAGAGCGACAACGATTACCGTACTGCCGGCGGCAGAGTTATCGGTGTTACTGCAGTCAGCGAAAGCCTTGAAGAAAGCCGCAAAAAGGTCTATCGCAACATCTCAAAAATAAGCTTTGAGGGCATGCATTTCAGAAAAGATATAGGAATAAAAAATGATTAAACGGATTTTTACAACAAAGAAGAGAGGCTATGACGTATCTGCACGCAAGTTGCTTACGGACCTTCGCGAGGTGCTGGGCATTGAAGCCAAGGACGTTGTCGAATACGTGCGATACGATATCGAAGGTCTTGACGATGCGTATTTTGAAACGGCAATCAATACAATCTTCAGCGAAAGACCCGTCGACGAGGTATTCATTGAAGAGTTGCCGCGGGCAGAGGGCTACGTAACCGTAGTCGTTGAGTATTTGCCCGGACAGTACGACCAAAGAGCAGATTCGGCGATGCAATGCGTTGAGCTGTTGACACAGCAATACAGACCTCTTATACGTTGCGCCAAGGTATATTCGATAACGGGCATAAACTCCATAGAACTCAAAAGAATAAAAGATTATCTCATAAATCCCGTCGAGAGCCGCGAGGGCGTCATGGCGAAGCCGGACACGCTTGTACAACAGGTTAGCCAGCCCGCAGAGGTGGCTATCGTGGAGAACTTCATAAATTTCAGCGATGACGAGGTAGTAAGCTATTATCGCTCGCAATCTTTCGCTATGACGCAGAAGGATTTGATTTTTGTCAGGAATTATTTCCAGAAAGAGAAGCGCAATCCGACTATTACGGAGTTGAAGGTCATAGATACGTATTGGTCAGACCATTGCCGTCACACGACTTTCTTGACGGAGCTGACCGATATAGAAATCGATTCCGACAATCCGCATCTTGAAAAGGCTGCCGAACTGTACGACGAGCTTTACCGCGAAATAAACGGCGAAAGACCGGAAAAATATAAATGTCTGATGGATATAGCCACCATCGCCGCCAAAAAGCTGAAAAAGCTTGGCGAGCTGGACAACCTTGACGTTAGCGATGAAATAAACGCTTGCAGCGTGGAGGTAGACGTCGACAACGATGGCGCCAAAGAAAAGTGGCTGATAATGTTCAAGAACGAAACGCACAATCACCCCACAGAAATAGAGCCCTTCGGCGGCGCGGCAACCTGCCTCGGCGGAGCCATAAGAGATCCGTTGTCGGGCAGAACCTATGTCTATCAGGCTATGCGCGTGACGGGAGCTGCCGACCCGAACGAAAAACTCAAGGATACCTTGAAGGGCAAGTTGCCTCAGCGTGTTATCACAAAGACAGCGGCGGCAGGTTTCAGTAGCTACGGCAACCAAATAGGTCTTGCAACGGGTATTGTGCACGAGCTTTATAATGAGAGATACAAGGCAAAAAGGCTGGAAACGGGCTATGTTATTGGTGGCGCGCCGAAAGCCAACGTAGTTAGGAGCAAGCCAAGGAGCGGCGACATAGTGCTGCTTATCGGCGGCGAAACAGGTCGTGACGGCTGCGGAGGCGCGACGGGCAGCAGCAAGGCGCATACGGTGGATTCCATATCCCAATGCGGCGCGGAGGTGCAAAAGGGCAATCCGCTCACCGAGCGCAAAATTCAGAGGCTTTTCCGCAACCCCGAGGTTGCGCGGCTTATTTTGAAGTGCAACGATTTCGGCGCCGGCGGTGTCAGCGTGGCGGTGGGAGAGCTTTCCGACAGTCTGGACATTTACCTTGACCGAGTGCCGAAGAAATACGCAGGTCTTGACGGCACAGAGCTCGCCATAAGCGAATCGCAGGAGAGAATGGCAGTCGTCATAAGTAAGAGCAATCTCGAAAAATTCGTTAAGCTATGCAACGAGGAGAACGTTAATGCTGTGGATATCGCGGAGATAACATCGACGGGCAGAATGAGAATGATCCTCAACGGCAAGGCAATAGTAGACATAAAAAGAGAGTTCTTAGATACTAACGGCGTAAAACAGCAGGCGAGAGCCACTATCGTAGACAAGTCTGCCAACATCCTTTCGGAAGAAAACAAAGACATTCTCAGACTGGCGGGTAAGGACATAAAAGAAGCCATAAAAAGGACGCTATCTTCTTTGAAGGTATGCTCCCAGAAGGGAATGACGGAAATGTTTGACAGCACCATAGGCGCAGGCTCCGTGCTCATGCCGCTGGGCGGCAAATACCAGCTTACTCCGAGCATAATTATGGCATCAAAGCCTCCGGTAAACGGCGAAACAAATACCGTCACCGCATCAAGCTTTGCTTGTCCGGTGGAATTGTTGGAAATCTCGCCCTTCAAAGGCGCGGTTTATTCGATAATAATGTCAGTCAACAAGCTTGTCGCCGCGGGAGTGCCTTTCCGGACCGTAAGGCTTACATTGCAGGAATTCTTTAAGAAGCTGCGTGACGATCCCGAAAGATGGGGAGAGGTTACGGGCGCGTTGCTCGGCGCGTTGTACGCGCAAATAAACCTCGGTGTGGCGGCAATCGGCGGCAAGGATTCAATGAGCGGCTCTTTTAACGAGCTGGACGTGCCGCCCACGTTAATTTCCTTCGGGATGGGCATAGGAAAGGCAGATACTCTGCTAACCAATGTATTCAAGAAGGGGCAAAAGCTTTTCCGTATCAAGCTCAAGAGAGACGCACACTTTATGCCGGACTTCAAGTATCTAAAAAAGGTGTACGGCATATTGAATGGCAATATCGATATGGGAAACATTGAG